>CAXNEG010000072.1:0-7979 GCA_964201305.1 Polaromonas sp. | reverse complement strand
GGTGCAGTTTCTCAACAGCGGCCTGATCGACGGCAAGCCGGTGATCACGGCCGTGCTGCCCTTTGAGCGTGCCGTCGAAGCCTTTGCGCTGGCGAGCGACAAATCGCAGTCGCTCAAGGTGCAAATTGCTTTTGCCGAAGCAGCGACGGACTGAGGCCGTTTTTTAGCAGCCCCCGGTCGCCTTCCCCGTCATCCTCGCGAATGCAGGGATCCATCCCCGCTTCAGGGTTTTGGTTTTTTAAGCGGCCGCGTCCAGTTGGCCACGCTGACTTGCTTGCCGCGCGCCACGCTCAGCGCGCCGGCGGGCGTGTCTTTGGTGATGGTCGAGCCGCCGCCTATGGTGCCGCCTGCGCCCAAAGTCACGGGCGCCACCAGCACGCAGTTGCTGCCCACATGCACATCGGCCTCAATCACGGTGCGGTGCTTGTTGGCCCCGTCGTAGTTGGCGGTGATGCTGCCGGCGCCGAAGTTCACGCGCTCACCCACCGTGGCGTCACCCAGGTAGGCCAGGTGGTTGGCCTTGGCGCCCCGGCCCAGGGTGGCGTTTTTCACTTCGACAAAATTGCCGATGTGCACCTCGGCGCCCAGTTGCGCGCCCGGGCGCAGCCTGGCAAAGGGGCCGACCAGCGCGCCGGCACCGACCTGCACGCCCAGTTTTTCGCCGTCGATGTGGGTGAACGGATGGATGACAGCACCGGCTTCGATGCGGGCGTTGGCGATGACACAGTTGGCGCCCACTCGCGCGCCGTCACCCAAAAATACTTCACCCTCAAAAATGCAGTTGACGTCGATCTCGACATCGCTGCCGCAGCTGAGCTGGCCGCGCACATCCAAGCGCGCCGGGTCGGCCAGCCGTGTGCCGCGCTCCATCAGGGCTTGCGCCTGACGCAGCTGGTAGCAGCGCTCGAGCTCGGCCAGTTGCACGGGGCTGTTGACGCCGGCCACCTGCGCAGCGTCGCTGATCTGGTGCGCAGCCACCGGCACGCCGCCGGCCACGGCCAACTTCACGATGTCGGTGAGGTAGTACTCACCTTGGGCATTTTTTTTGTCGAGCCGGCCCAGCCACTGGCGCAGCAAGCGCGTGGGCAGGGCCATGATGCCGCTGTAAATTTCGGTGATCGCGCGCTCGGCCGCGCTGGCGTCCTTGTGCTCGACGATGGCCTGCACAGCGCCGCCGGGCGCAGCGCGCACGATGCGGCCGTAGCCGCTGGGGTCAGGCAGGGCCAGGGTGAGCAAAGCCAATTGACGACCGTCGCAAAGGGCCAGCAGGGCCTGCAAAGTGGCGGTCTCGGTCAAGGGCACATCGCCCGACAAAATGAGCGTCATGCCGTCATCTTGAAGTTGGGGCAGGGCTTGCTGCACCGCATGGCCGGTGCCCAGCTGCGGCTCTTGCCGAACGCATTGCAAAGGCAAGGTCAGGAGGCTGCCAGCCAACGCAGCCTCCACCGCATCCGCGCCGTGACCGGTAATCACCACGGCCTGCCGGGCCGATAACTCTGCGGCGCGCTGGAGTACATGGCTGAGCAAAGCACGTCCGCCCAAACGATGTAACACTTTGGGCCATGCGCTCTTCATCCGCGTGCCCTTGCCGGCGGCCATGATGACGACGTCAATCGGAGTTGCCATGAGATGTCCTGCTTACATGTCGTTGTGTAGAAACCTGCTGGGGATTATCGGCCTTAGCGCAATGGTGCTGGGCCTGCAAGGCTGCAGCACTGTCCGGCTGGCCTACAACCAGGCCCCGCTGGTGGTGGACTGGTACCTCAACGACTATGTGGATTTCAACACAGTGCAAAAACCGACACTCAAAAGCGCGCTCGAACAAGTCCATGTGTGGCACCGGCAAACCCAGTTGCCAGCTTATATTGAGAGCTTGCAAAAAATGCAGCGCCAGATATCGGAACCCCTGACGCCCGCCAGGGCCTGTGATTTCTACGAAGAAATCCAGGACCATGTACTGAACACGCTCAAGGGCATGGTGAGCCTGGACCAAAGCGTCACAGGCGCCAACAGCTTGCAAAAACTGGCGAATCTGGACGCCAGCCAATTGGCCCACATGGAGCGCAAATTCTCTAAGCGCAACCTCAAATACCGCGAAGACTACCTCACCGGCACCCCGCAGCAGCTGCGTGAAAAGCGTTTTGAGAAAGCGCTTGAGCGCACCGAAGTGCTCTACGGCAAGCTCGATGAGCGGCAGAAGGCCATGCTGCAAACACGCTTTGGCCAATCCGGCTTTGACCCTCAGCGTGCTTATGCAGAAAGCCTGCGCCGCCAGCAGGACATGTTGCAGACCTTGCGCAGTCTGGCTTCGCCCGGTGGGCCCAGTGCTGCCCAGGCCTCAGCAGCGCTCGAAGGGGTCTTCGACCGCGCCGTTCTTTCGCCGGACCTCAGCTACCGCCATGAAGCCCGCCAAATCAAGTTACACAACTGCCAGACCTTTGCAGAGCTGCACAACAGCACCACGCCGGCGCAGCGCCAAAAAGCGCAGGCCAGACTGCAAAGCTACGAACAGGATGTGCGGGCCTTGCTGCGTCAGCCGTAAGCGCGCCTGAGCGGCCGGCGGTTCAGCACTTCAGCCGGCCCAGACCACACCTTCATCGTTAAGTAGGGCGTCCAGCGGCACGTCGTGCGCTTCGGGCTCGAGCTCGGGCAACCAGCCGTGGCCGTAACCCAGACCCACCGTCACCGGCTTAGGCTGCAGGGTGGCCAGAGTGCGGTCGTAAAAGCCGCCGCCGTAGCCCAAGCGGTAGCCGCCGGGGCCATAGCCCACGCAGGGCACGAACAGCAGCGTCGGCACGATCACCTCGGTGTCTTTGGGCTTGGGAATGCCGTAGGCGTCTTCTTCCATGGGGCAGCCGGGGTACCAGGCGTGAAAGGTCAATGTCTTGAGCACCTTGTCCACCACCGGCAAACCGATCTTGCGCGGCGAACGGTTGGCCTGGCTTTCGGTCTGGCTTTGGCTGCTGCCGTCGGGCGTGAGCGGCGTATCGGGCTCAAACAAGGCGCCCAGCACAGCGTCTTCCTGCCAGCGGTAAAGGGCGGGCAAGGGGTCAAATTCACCCTTGATCGGCCAGTAGGCGCCAATCACCTGGTCCGGCCGCCCGACCAGCCAGATGCGCATGACGCGCTGTAACAAGTCTGCGCGGGCCAGGCGGTCTGGCATGTCCAGGCGTTGCTCAATGAGTGTTTTGCGGGCGGTTAATTTGTCCATAATCACCCGATGCTATCGAAATTTATGAGAACTGCCGTATTGCTCGCACTGACAGGCTCTTTGACAGCCTTGCCGGCGGCTTTGCAGGCGCAGCCAAAAAACGTTTCCCTGAGCCGTGCTGATGAGGTGGTTCTTGAGATGGCCCAAGCTTTTAAACGCGAGGACAAGGCCAGACTGGCGGCTCTGCTGCCACAAACGCGAGGCCATGTGCTCGAACCCTGGGCCGCGTACTGGGAGTTGAGCAACCGCCTGGGTGTGGCCAGTGGTGCCGAGGTGCAAGCCTTCCTTGCGCGCTACGCCGGGACCTACCAGGAAGACCGTTTGCGCAACGACTGGTTGCTGCTGCTGGGCCAGCGTCGCGACTGGGCCGGCTTTGCCGCAGAGCATCCGCAGTTCCGCATGGGCGATGACCGCGAAGTGCGTTGTTTTGCCTGGGCTATCGAGCATCAAAAAAACGGGCCCGAAGCCGCTGCCGCTTTGGTCGATCTGGTTCGCCAGAACTGGTACGCGCAGCGCGACGCAGACGAAGGCTGCCGCACTGCCGCAGAGCGCATGCTGGCCGCCAAGCAACTCAAACCGCTGGACATCTGGCGTAAAGCGCGTCTGTCGATAGAGGCCGGCCGGACCCGGCCAGCCCGCGATGCGGTAGAGATGGTCTCGCCCGACTCGCTGGGCATGCTGGCTTCCCTGCAAGCCAACCCGGCCAGGTTTCTGGCGGATAAAAAAATGGCGATTTCGCGCAGTGGCAAAGAACTCGTGACGCTGGCGCTTGTCAAGTTGGCCGCCAGCGACCCGCAAGCCGCAGCCACACTGATTGATAAAAAGTGGGACGTTCAACTCAGCGCTGAAGAGCAGAACTGGGTCTGGGGCGTCATCGGCAAACAAAGCGCCATGCGCATGGGCATCCAGAGCCCGGACGCGTTGGCGCATTTTCAAAAGGTCTCTGCCGACAGTGACCTGACAGACGACATGCTGGCCTGGAAAACCCGCGCTGCGCTGCGGGCCGGTGCACAGCCGCGCTGGCCATGGGTGCTGGCCAGCATCAACGCCATGAGCTCGGAGGCGCGCAAAGACAGCACCTGGGTTTACTGGAAAGCCCGCGCCCTGTTGGCCCTGGCCCCGGCCCAGCTGCCGGCACCGGCCGCCATGCCGGCGCAACGCGCCGAGGCGCTGAGCCTTTTGCAGTCCATTGCTTCGGTGCGCGGCTTTTACGAACAACTGGCACTCGAAGAGCTGGGCCAGATGATCACCGTGCCAGCCGCACCCGCCGCGTTGACCTTCGGAGAAAAAGAAGCCGCACGCATCAACCCGGGTCTGCAACGCGGGGCTTACGCCATCACCATCGGCCTGCGCAGCGAAGGCGTGCGCGAATGGAATTACGCCACCAACCTGGCCAAGCCCGGGGGCATGAGCGAGCGCGAGTTGTTGGCAGCCGCGCAAATGGCCTGCGATCTGGCCATCTGGGACCGCTGCATCAACACCAGCGACCGAACCCGCCAAGAGATTGATTTTTCGCAGCGTTTTCCTACGCCTTTTCGCGAAACTGTACTCAAGCGCAGCCGTGACATCGGCATTGACCCTGCTTATGTCTACGGCCTGATCCGCCAGGAAAGCCGCTTCATCATGGACGCCCGTTCCGGGGTGGGCGCCACTGGCCTGATGCAGATCATGCCGGCCACCGCACGTGAGACAGCGCGCCACATCGGCCTGGCCGGCTTCAACATCGGCCAGCTCAATGACCGCGACATCAACATCAACATCGGCACGGCCTACCTCAAGCGCGCGCTCGATGACTTTGGGGGCTCGATGGCCATGGCTGCGGCCGCCTACAACGCCGGCCCCAGCCGGCCGCGCAACTGGCGTAACGGCCCGTCGCTGGAAGCCGCGATCTGGGCCGAAAACGTGCCCTTTCATGAGACGCGCGACTACATCAAAAAAGTGCTTTCCAACACCACCAGCTACGCCGCCCTGCTGAGCGGCCAGCCGCAGTCGCTCAAGGCCAGGTTGGGCACGGTGGCGCCGCGGGAGGCCAGCGCGCCACCCATCGACGAAAAAATGCCCTGAAGGCGGCACAGGCGCAGGTGCTGAGCCGGCGTCTTCCTAAGCCTTGGCCGGATGCATCGACAATAGCTTCTTTTGAATTAACCTGAACACCATGAGCGCCTTCAACGAAGAACAGGTTTTGTCAGTACACCATTGGACAGATACGCTGTTTTCTTTCACCACCACGCGTGATCCTGCGCTGCGTTTTAGCAATGGCCACTTCACGATGATCGGCCTGCGTGTTAACGACAAGCCTTTGTTGCGTGCCTACAGCATCGTCAGCCCAAACCATGACGAGCACCTGGAATTTTTGAGCATCAAGGTGCCCGACGGCCCGCTGACCTCGCGCTTGCAGCATATTCAGGTAGGCGACAAAGTGATCGTCGGCCGTAAGCCCACAGGCACGCTGGTCATTGACTACCTGCTGCCCGGCAAGCGGCTTTACATGCTGGCCACCGGCACCGGCATGGCGCCCTTCATGAGCATCATCCGCGACCCGGCCACCTACGAACAGTTCGAGCAAGTGGTGCTGGTGCACGGCGTGCGGCAGGTCAATGAATTGGCCTATCACGACTACATCACCAAAGAGTTGCCGGCCCACGAGTTTCTGGGCGAGATGGTGGCTGCCCAGTTGCTTTACTACCCGACCGTCACGCGCGAGGCTTACGCCAACATGGGCCGGGTCACCGACCTGCTGGAAAGCGGCAAATTGAATGCTGACATGAACCTGCCAGCGCTCAACCCGGCCGAAGACCGGGTGATGATTTGCGGCAGTCCCGGGATGCTCAAGGACCTCAAGCAAATGCTGGAGACGCGCGGTTTCAAGGAAGGAAATACCTCCAAGCAAGGTAACTTCGTCATCGAGCGGGCTTTTGCCGAGCAGTGACAGCCCGTTGAACTTTCACGCCATCACCACCCCGCAGGAGTTTTTATGAAGATTCAACTGAACCAATTACTCGGCCTCACCGCCCTCGCCTGCCTGATGGCACCGCTGGCGCATGCGCAAGGTGTCATCAAGATCGGTGAGATCAACAGCTACAAAGCGCAGCCCGCTTTTCTCGAGCCCTACAAAAAAGGCATGGATCTGGCGATTGAGGAAATCAATACCGCCGGCGGCGTGAATGGCAAGCAACTTGAGCTCTTTGTGCGTGACGATAACGCCACGCCTGGCGATGCTGTGCGGGCTGCAGAAGAGCTGCTGTCGCGTGAAAAAGTCGACGTATTGACTGGCTCCTTCCTGTCGCACATCGGCCTGGCGCTGACCGACTTTGCCAAGCAAAAAAAAGTTTTCTTTCTGGCCTCTGAGCCGCTGACCGACAAGATCGTCTGGCAAAACGGCAATCGCTACACCTACCGCCTGCGCAGCTCGACCTACATGCAAGTTGCCATGTTGGTGCCTGAGGCCGTGGCCATGAAGAAAAAGCGCTGGGCCATCGTGTACCCCAATTACGAATACGGACAGTCGGCAGCTGCCAGCTTCAAGGAGCTGCTCAAGGCCGCGCAGCCGGATGTTGAGTTTGTGGCCGAGCAGGCGCCGCCGTTGGGCAAGCTTGATTCGGGCAGCGTGGTGCAGGCCATGGCCGACGCCAAGCCCGACGCCATTTTCAATGTCTTGTTCGGCCCTGACTTGGCCAAGTTCGTGCGCGAAGGCAACACCCGCGGCCTGTTCAAGGGCCGTGAAGTGGTCAGCCTGCTGACGGGCGAGCCCGAGTACCTGGACCCGCTCAAAGAAGAAACACCCAACGGCTGGGTTGTCACCGGCTACCCTTGGTACGGTATTCAAACACCTGAGCACAAGGCTTTCTACAACGCCTACAACAGCAAGTACAAAGACTATCCGCGCCTGGGCTCGGTGGTCGGCTACACGGCCATCAAGTCGCTGGCTGAAGGCATGAAAAAAGCCAAGTCAGCAGATACTGAAAAGTTGATCACTGCCTTCAAGGGCCTGAGCGTCATGACCCCGTTTGGTACTGCTGTTTACCGTGCGCAAGACAACCAATCCACCATGGGTGCTTATGTCGGGCGCACCAAGAACGACAACGGCAAGGGTGTGATGGTGGACTACCGCTACATGGATGGCGCTAAGTTCCAGCCTAGCGATGCCGAAGTCAAGAAGTTGCGCCCTGCTGACTGAGCCTTGGATTGGATGGTCTGGTGCTGCTGTCTGATTCACTGTTTTTCAGCTTGCTGAGGTCGTCATGAGTTTTTCCGGCTTTGTCCTCCAGCTGCTCAACGGCCTGGCCGGCGCTTCGTCACTGTTTCTGGTGGCCGCCGGCTTGTCGCTTATTTTTGGCGTCACCCGCATCGTCAATTTCGCCCATGGCTCTTTTTTCATGGTCGGCATTTACGTGGCTTATTCACTGGTGGCCAGATTGGGCGCCAGCATCGGCTTTTGGCCCTCGCTGCTACTGGCTGCGCTGGCTGTAGCCGCCTTGGGCGCTTTGGTCGAGATGCTGCTGTTGCGCCGCATTTACCGCGCGCCTGAGTTGTTTCAGTTGCTGGCCACTTTTGCCCTCGGCCTGGTCATCAAGGACGGCGTGCTGTGGTTCTGGGGCCCCGAAGAGTTGCTCGGGCCTCGCGCGCCCGGACTCACCGGCTCGGTGTCGATTCTGGGGCGGCAGTTCCCCTCCTATGACTTGTTTTTGATTGTGGCGGGCCCGGTGGTACTTAGCCTGCTGTGGCTGCTGCTGACCAAAACGCGCTGGGGCACGCTGGTGCGCGCCGC
>CAXNEG010000071.1:0-8268 GCA_964201305.1 Polaromonas sp. | reverse complement strand
AATTAAAGACATTTGCCGGCCGCTGGTGCGCACCAGCTCACCAATTGACTTCGCGGTCCGGCGTGGCGCCAATCCGGTGAATGGAGAGGTCCGCGCCCTCAAACTCCTCTTCATGGCTCAAGCGCAAGTCGGTGAATACCCGGATCAGGGCATACACAGCAAAACCGCTGATCAGCGCCCAGCCCACGCCCATGAGCGTGCCAATCACCTGCGCTCCCAGGCTGACGCCGCCAATACCGCCCAGCGTCTTGAGACCGAAAATGCCGGCGGCGACACCGCCCCAGGCGCCACACAAGCCGTGCAGAGGCCAGACGCCCAAAACATCGTCTATCTTCCATTTGTTTTGGGTCAGCGTGAACATCACCACAAACAAAGCGCCCGCAACCCCGCCTACCACCAGCGCGCCCAACGGGTGCATCAGGTCTGAGCCTGCGCACACGGCGACCAGGCCGGCCAAGGGGCCGTTGTGGACAAAGCCGGGGTCGTTCTTGCCAAACGCCAGCGCCGCCAGCGTGCCGCCGACCATGGCCATCAAGGAGTTCACTGCGACGAGGCCGGAAATTTTGTCCAGCGTCTGGGCGCTCATCACGTTAAAGCCAAACCAGCCGACCGTCAAAATCCAGGCACCCAGCGCCAGAAACGGAATGTTAGAGGGCGGATGCGCAGACACCAGCCCGTCTTTGCGGTAGCGGTTGCTGCGTGCACCCAGCAACACCACCGCCGGCAGCGCCAGCCATCCACCCATCGCGTGTACCACCACCGAGCCGGCAAAATCATGAAACTCTTCACCGGTCAGCGCCTTGATCCAGGCCTGCACGCCGAAATGCTGGTTCCAGACGATACCCTCGAAGAAGGGGTAGATCAGCCCGACGATCACTGCCGTGGCGATGAGTTGCGGGTAAAAACGGGCACGCTCTGCAATGCCGCCCGAGATGATGGCCGGAATGGCCGCCGCAAAAGTCAGCAGGAAGAAGAACTTCACCAAATCGTAGCCATTTTTGGCCGCCAGCTGTTCGGCACCCACAAAAAAGTGCGTGCCGTAGGCCACGCTGTAGCCGACGGCAAAGTAAACAACAGTAGAGACGGAGAAATCCACCAGAATTTTCACCAGCGCATTGACCTGGTTCTTTTTGCGCACAGTGCCGAGCTCGAGAAATGCAAAGCCGGCGTGCATGGCCAGCACCATGATGCCGCCGAGCAAGATAAATAGTGCGTCTGATCCCTGTTTTAGTGCTTCCACGGGGCGGGCTCCTAGAGTTTTGTTCGTTGTTGGTGCGCTTTGGGTGAAAAACCAGAAAACGCACCAAGATTAAGCAAGAAATGGGCCTTCACGGTGCGCCCAAGCGCCTAAGGCTGCGAACCTACAATACGAAAGTGGCCATGGAGTGTCTTCAGGGCGGAGTTTTTTACTTTGGAAGCATTCCTCGTCTCAACGGGTATCGTGGCCTTGGCCGAAATCGGCGACAAAACCCAGCTGCTGGCGCTGTTGCTGGCCGCCCGCTTCAAAAAACCCTGGCCCATCGTCCTCGGCATTTTGGTGGCGACCGTGGCCAACCATGCCTTGGCCGGCGCGGTTGGTGCCTGGGTGAGCACCCAGATCAGCGCCGGGGTGTTGCGCTGGATCCTTGCCGCCTCCTTTCTGGCCATGGCTGTCTGGATGCTGGTGCCTGACAAGCTGGAAGACGACAGCGACGCTCAGCCGCCGCGCTGGGGCGTTTTTGCCACCACCGTGCTGATGTTTTTTTTGGCCGAGATGGGCGACAAGACGCAGATCGCCACCGTCATGCTGGCCGCGCGCTTTGACACGTATCTGGCGGTGGTGGCCGGCACCACTGCTGGCATGATGCTGGCCAACGCGCCGGTGGTCTGGTTGGGCGAGCGCGTCACGCGCTTGCTGCCGCTGGTGGTGGTGCACCGTGTGTCGGCGCTGATATTTGCCGTGTTGGCGGTGCTGGCCATCTGGTCGCCCTTCTGAGGCGCCGCCCAGCCTGGTGGGTGCTCAAACAGGGGCGATATACTGAAACACAGCGCCGATTTGCACAGCTTGCGGGCGCTTAAAAAGTACAGCTAAAGACGACGCCCATGAACCCGGAATCGCTTTAGCGAGGCCGGGTTTTTGTTATTTCTGCAGGTGATTTTTTGACCTTCGTCGCCACACCGCTGAGCATGCATTTCGAGGCCGCGCTGCCGCTGCGAAGCGGCGCCTCGGTTCGTGCATACGACTTGAGCTACGAAACCTACGGCAAGCTTAATGCCGATAAATCCAACGCCGTGCTGATTTGCCACGCGCTCAACGCCTCACACCATGTGGCCGGCGTTTACCTTGACGCTTCAGGTGCAATCCAAGCCAAGTCTGAAGGCTGGTGGAGCACCATGATCGGCCCCGGCAAGCCGGTCGACACAGACCGGTTTTTTGTGATCGGCGTGAACAATCTAGGCTCCTGTTTCGGCTCGACGGGACCGATGCAGATCAACCCGGACACGCAGCAAATTTACGGCGCCGACTTTCCGGTGGTCACTGTCGAAGACTGGGTTGATGCGCAGGCGCGCCTGCTGGACGCCCTGGGCATTGAGACCCTGGCCGCCGTGATGGGTGGCAGCCTGGGCGGTATGCAGGCCCTGGCCTGGACGCTGCAATACCCCGACCGTGTGCGGCACGCGGTGGTGGTCGCTAGCGCACCCAACCTCAACGCTGAAAACATCGCCTTCAATGAAGTGGCGCGGCGCGCCATCACCACCGACCCCGACTTCCACGACGGCCACTTTTACCGCCATGGCGTGCTGCCAAAGCGTGGTCTTCGCATCGCCCGCATGATCGGTCACATCACTTACCTCAGCGACGATGTGATGAACGAAAAATTCGGCAGGGAACTGGCCCCTAAGCCTGTCGCCCCCACGCTTGTCGCTTCGCGTACTGCACTGCCCCCCGGGGGGGCGCTGCGCCTGCGGCCCGGCGAAGCCGGTTCCGCGGCCCCTGTTGGTGGAGAAAACTCCTCTGCACGGGCTTATTTGTATTCGACGCAAGACGTCGAGTTTCAGATCGAGAGTTACTTGCGCTACCAGGGCGACAAGTTCAGCGAATACTTTGACGCCAACACTTACCTGCTGATCACGCGGGCGCTGGATTACTTCGATCCGGCCGGCGCCCATGGGGGCAACTTGAGCCAGGCCTTGGCCAAGGCCAGCGCCAAGTTCCTGCTGGTCAGCTTCACCACCGACTGGCGCTTTGCACCGGCGCGCAGCCGCGAGATCGTCAAGGCCCTGCTCGACAACCAGCGCGATGTGAGCTACGCCGAGATTGATGCGCCGCACGGCCATGACGCCTTTTTGCTCGAGGACCCGCGCTACCTGAGCGTGGTGCGCGCCTACTTCAACAGCAAGGTGGCCGCATGAACGCCGCGCACAACTTATCGCGCCCTGTGCTCAAGGAGGCCTCGCCAGACCTTTTGTCTATCGCCCGGCTGGTGCCGCAAGGCGCGCGTGTGCTGGACCTGGGTTGCGGTACTGGCGAATTGCTGGCGCACCTGATCCGCGAGCGTGGCTGCTCGGGCTATGGCGTAGAGCTTGACGACGGCAATGTGCAAGCCTGTGTGGCGCGCGGCGTCAACGTGATTCAGCTCAACCTCGAAGACGGCTTGAGCATGTTCGGCGACAACTCGTTTGACGTTGTCTTGCAGATAGACACCTTGCAACACCTGCGCAACGCCGAGGTGATGCTGCGCGAAACCGCCCGCGTGGGCCGTGTGGGCATTGTGGCCTTCCCTAATTTTGGCCACTGGCCCAACCGTCTGGCCGTGTTGCGCGGGCGCATGCCGGTGACCAAGGTGCTGCCTTACCAGTGGTATGACACGCCCAATATCCGGGTCGGTACCTTGCAGGATTTCGAAGCGCTGGCTTTGAAAAACGAGCTGAAAATTCTGGACCAGTTCGGCCTGCAGAACGGTCAGGAAGTCCGAGTCTGGCCGAATGGACGGGCCAGTCGTGCGGTGTTCAAAGTGCAGCGCAGATGAGCCCGCAGACCTCTGCGCAGACGGTTTTGGCCGTGCCATTTGGGCAGGCGTTGCGCTTTTGGTTGCATTTGGGCTTCATCAGTTTTGGCGGGCCTGCCGGACAGATTGCCATCATGCACAGAGAGCTTGTTGAGCGGCGCGGCTGGATCTCTGAAAAACGCTTTTTGCATGCGCTCAATTTCTGCATGCTTCTGCCCGGGCCAGAAGCCCAGCAGCTGGCCACCTACCTGGGCTGGCTGATGCACAAGACGCGCGGCGGTATCGCAGCCGGCGTGCTGTTTGTGTTGCCCTCGCTGCTCATGCTGATCGCTCTGAGCTGGGTCTACATGGCATTTGGCACGACGCCGCTGGTGGCAGCTTTGTTTTACGGCGTCAAGCCGGCGGTGGCGGCCATTGTGTTGCATGCCTTGCACCGCATTGGCAGCAAGTCGTTGGGCTCGCCGCGGGAGTTCCCGGTGCCGTGGGCCATTGCGCTGGCCAGTTTTCTGTCGATTGCCGGCTTCGGTCTGCCATTCCCGGCGGTCGTGCTGGCCGCGCTGCTCACGGGTGCCCTGTTGGCCCGGTATGCGCCGGCGGCGCTGGGCGGCGGCGGCGGCCACGCACCTGTGGCCAATGGCGGGCACAGCAAGGCTTTGATCGATGACACCACGCCCACGCCTGAGCATGCGCGCTTCAAGCGCTCGCGCCTTTTGTGGGTACTGCTGGCCGGTGCGCTGCTGTGGGCGCTGCCGATGACTGCGCTCTGGCTCAGTCAGGGCTGGCAACACACGCTGACGCAGATGGGCTGGTTCTTCACCAAGGCAGCTTTGCTGACCTTTGGCGGCGCCTACGCCGTGTTGCCCTATGTCAACCAGGCAGCGGTCGAGCACTACCAATGGCTCAGCACCGCGCAAATGATGGACGGCCTGGCTCTGGGCGAAAGCACGCCGGGCCCGCTCATCATGGTGGTGGCTTTTGTCGGTTTTGCGGGCGGCTGGGCCAGGCAGGTGGCCGGGCCGGAGGCGCTTTTTCTGGGTGCTGCGCTGGCCGCATGCGTGGCCACCTGGTTCACGTTTTTACCGTCTTTCATCTTCATTCTGGCGGGTGGGCCTTGGGTAGAGTCAACGCGCGGCAACTTACGGCTGACGGCACCGCTGGCAGCGGTCACGGCGGCGGTGGTTGGCGTGATCGCCAACCTGGCGCTGTTTTTTTGGATGACGGTGGCATTTGGTTCTACTCCCGCCCACGCGCAAACACCCTGGCTGCAGCCGCCGGACCTGCTGGCGCTGGGGCTGGCTGTGCTGGCCACCGCGGCCCTGTGGCGGCTGAAGTGGAGTGTGATGCGTGTGATTGGCGTGTGCGCGCTGGCCGGCCTGGTTCTGCGCTGGCCGGGCCTGGGCTGAACCATGCTAAGCAGGAGACACATGGTGTGATTGCAAACAGCGCCAACCAAATTTCCTGGCCCCTGCGGCTGGCCGAGCGCCTGTTTGGCAGCTGGGTTTGCACCCTGTCAGCTGGCACCCTGCGCGCCGATGCGCTGGCCGGCCTGCTGGGCGCGGTGCTGGTGTTACCGCAAGGCATTGCTTTTGCCACCATGGCCGGCCTGCCGCCGGAATACGGGCTTTACACGGCCGTGGTGCCCTGCATCATCGCTGCCTTGTTTGGTTCGAGCTGGCATGTTATGTCGGGCCCGACCAATGCCAACTCGCTGGCCTTGTTTGCCATGCTCTCCCCCCTGGCGCTGGCCTTCAGCCCCGCTTACATTCAGATGGCGCTGGTGGTCACCGTGATGGTGGGCGTCATGCAGTGGCTGATCGGAGCGCTTCGTCTGGGCTCGCTGGCCAATTTCATTTCGCCTGCTGCGCTGTTTGGCTTCACCTCGGGCGCGGCGGTGCTGATCGCCGTGCACGCACTGCCGGATCTGCTCGGGCTGACGGCCGCCGCCCAGCCGGGGTCAGCAGCCTTGCTGCACCATGTGGCCGGCCAATTGAGCGCTGTCCAGCCATCGGCACTGGCGGTGGCGGCCGTCACGCTGGTGGTGGCGGTGGCGCTCAGGCGCTGGCGCCCGCACTGGCCTTACATGCTGGCGGGTTTGGCCGGCGCCACGCTGGCCGGCACTTACCTGATACCGCTCGCCCTTCCTGGCCAAGCTTTGCAGGGCCTGCGCACCGTGGGCAGCATTGCCGTGCCCTGGCCCAAGCTGGTGCTGCCGCAAGTCAGCTGGGCTCAGGTGCCCGAATTGCTGGGGCTGGCGTTTGCGCTGACCATCGTGGCGCTCGGCCAGGCGATCTCGATCGCCAAGGCGGTAGCCGCCCGGTCAGGGCAGCGCATTGACTCCAACCGCGAGTTCCGCGGCCAGGGCCTGTCCAACATCGTCGGCGGCTTCTTTTCGTCATATATCTCCTGTGGCTCGATGAACCGCTCCATGCCCAACTTGCAAGCCGGCGCGCGCACGCCGCTGGCGGCGGTGTTCTCGGCGCTGTTACTGGTGGCATTGGTGGCGCTGAGCGCGCCCTTGCTGGCGCAAATTCCCATGGCGGCGCTGGCTTCCCTGCTGCTGCTGGTGGCGGTTTCGCTACTGGATGCGCGGCGCTGGCGGCAACTGCTGCGGCTGGACCGCACCGAATTCGGCGTGGCGCTGGCGACCACCATCGCCACTGTGACTGTCCGCCTGGAGATGGCCATCCTGCTGGGCACCTTGCTGTCGCTGATGTCGTTTTTGTACCGCACCTCGCACCCGGCCATGCGCACCATGGGCTTTGACAGCACGCGTGCTGACCGGCAGTTTGTGGTGATCGATCAAGCGTCAACGCCCGAGCCGGCCGCCAGTGCGGCGGGCCAAGCGCTGCCGGAGTGCCCGCAACTCAAACTGTTGCGCATGGAGGGGGAGGTTTATTTTGGCGCCACGCAGCACGTAGCCGACACGCTGCACGCCCTGCGCCATGCGGCCCAGCCGCAAAAGCATTTGCTGGTGATGGGCAAAAGCATGAACTTCATCGACCTGGCCGGCGCAGAACTCTGGGAAGCCGAGCTCAACGCCAGACGTGCCATGGGGGGCGATCTGTACTTTCACCGGCCGCGCCCTGAGGTCATCCGCCTGTGGGCCACCACCGGCTTCACGCGCCTGCTCGGGCCCGAGCACCAGTTTCCTGACAAGCGCACTGCCATTGCCACCATTTTCACCAAGCTCGACCCCGAGATTTGCCGCAGCTGCAAGGCACGGGTGTTCTGGGAATGCCAGAGCGCGCCAGGCCCGGCCGATTCCCGTTAGAGTGAGAGCATCGGGTTTGTTTTTGTCAGGAGCTTTTTATGACTGCACGTTTGCCATCTTCTGTTTTGAACGCCGGCATTGCGCTGGACCAGGTCAGCGCCCAGTGGGACGGCGACATCGTGCGCCAGATCAGCGAGTACATCGCCATTCCGGCCAAGTCACCGGGCTTTGACAGCGACTGGGCGCAGCATGGCTTTATCGACACCGTGGTGCGCAACGCGGCCAGCTGGATCGAAGCGCAAAAAGTCGAAGGCTTGACGCTGGAAATTGTGCGTTTGCCCGGCCGCACGCCGGTGCTGTTTTTTGAAGTGCCGGCCACGCGCGCCGCCGTGCCCGGGCAGACGCCGCAAACGGTGCTGATGTACGGCCACCTCGACAAGCAACCCGAGTTCAGCGGCTGGCGCGCCGACCTGGGCCCATGGACGCCCAGCTACCAGGACGGCAAGCTCTATGGCCGTGGCGGCGCAGACGACGGCTATGCCGCCTACGCCAGCATCGCCGCCATTCAGGCGCTAAAAAGCCAGCAAGTGGCGCACCCGCGCATCGTCGGGCTGATCGAGACCTGCGAAGAAAGTGGCTCTTACGACTTGTTGCCGTATGTGGATGCGCTGCGCAGCCGGCTGGGTGATGTGGGCCTGGTGATCTGCCTGGACTCGGGCGCCGGCAACTACGACCAGCTCTGGCTCACCACCAGCTTGCGCGGCATGGTGGCGGGCACGCTCAAGGTCGAGGTGCTGACCGAAGGCATTCACTCGGGCGATGCCAGCGGCCTGGTGCCGTCTAGCTTTCGCATCATGCGGCAGGTGCTGGACCGGCTGGAAGACAGTGCCACCGGCCGTCTGCTGCCGGCCAGTTTTCATTGCGAGGTGCCGGCCGACCGGTTGGCGCAGGCGCATGCCACGGCAGCGATTTTGGGTGACGAAATTTACAAACGCTTTCCCTGGGCGCACCACGACTGCGACGGCTCGACCAGTTTCATGCTGCCCACCACCACCGACCCGGTCGAGG
>CAXNEG010000070.1:0-8290 GCA_964201305.1 Polaromonas sp. | reverse complement strand
CGCTGGCCGGCTCGCTGCTGCGCCACTGGCTGGCCGGCCCCGACGGCAGCTGCACAAGGCTGCGCTGGTTCAACCGCATCATGGCCCTGGTGCTGGTGTTGACGGTCAGCTGGATGCTGCTGCGATGAAAGACGCCAACGCGCTGAACCAGGGGCTCTGGCTGGGACTGGCCGGCATCGTTATTTTTGCCGCCACATTGCCGCTGACCCGGCTGGCGGTGGGCACGCCCGAGGCGCCGCACATGTCCAGCATCTTTGTGGCACTGGCCCGGGCGGCACTGGCCGCCAGCCTGGCAGCTTTGTACCTGCTGGCCACGCGCGCGCCCTGGCCGCAGCGCCACGAGTGGCGGCCGCTGGCTCTGGTGGCGCTGGGCGTGGTGCTGGGTTTCCCGCTGTTGACTTCGGTGGCGCTGCGTTATGTCGAGGCCGCCCATGCGGGTGTGATTTTGGGCCTGATGCCGCTGCTTACAGCCGCTGCCGGCGCTCTGCTGCAACGCCAGCGGCCGGCTGCCGGCTTCTGGTGGTGCGCCGGCCTGGGCAGCGCGCTGGTGGTGACTTATGCGCTGGTTCGCGCCGGCGCTGGCACGCACTTGCGCTTTGAGCCGGCCGACTTGCTCTTGCTGGCCGCCGCCTTGTGCGCTGCCATGGGTTATGCCTTTGGCGGGCGCTTGTCGCAGACCATGCGGCCCGAGCATGTGATCAGCTGGGCACTGTTGCTGACCCTGCCGCTCAGCCTGCCGGCCACCTGGCTGTTGTGGCCGGCCCAGGCCGTGCCCGCAAGCGCCTGGTGGGCGCTGGTGTATTTGGGTGTTTTTTCTATGTGGCTGGGCTTTTTTGCCTGGTACCGCGGGCTGCTTCTGGGGGGCACGGTGCGCGTGAGCCAGGTGCAGCTCTTACAACCTTTTGTCACCATGCTGTTTGCCGTGCCGCTGCTGTGCGAAAAGCTGGACGCGCTGACCATCGGCTTTGCGCTGGCGGTGATCTGCACGGTGTTTTTAAGCAAAAAAATGGCCGTGCACCCGGCATCACCTCAACCCGCAAACCCAGCCTGAGCCCATGCGCAGCCGCCCTTTCAAACAAGTTGATGTGTTCACCGCGCAAGCCTATCTGGGCAACGCGCTGGCCGTGGTGCTGGACGGTGAAGGCCTGAGCGACGACGCCATGCAGCGTTTTGCATGTTGGACCAACTTGTCTGAAACCACTTTTTTGTTGCCGCCCACCCCCGAGGCCGCCGCTGCCGGGGCGGACTACCAGGTGCGCATCTTTGCGCCGGGGTATGAGATGCCCTTTGCCGGCCACCCCACGCTAGGCAGTTGCCACGCCTGGCTGGAGGCCGGTGGCGTGCCGCGTGACCCAGCGCGCGCAGTGCAGCAGTGCAAGGCAGGCCTGGTGGCCATTAGCCGCACGCCTAACGCCGCGTCCCCTGGCGGGCAGCGTCTGGCTTTTGCCGCGCCGCCCCTGGTACGCCGCGCGCCCGCGCCCGAGGCAAGTGCTGCGCTGGCCGCCGCCTTGGGATTGCAGCATCGCCAGATTTTGGCGGGTCAGCACCTGTGCAACGGCCCCCAACATTTCGGTTTTTTGGTGGACGACACCAGCACCGTGCTGGCGCTGGAGCCCGACCTGGCTGCGCTCGCGCGCCTGATGCCGCAGATCGGCATCAGCGGGGTGGGGCTGGCGGCTGTTACGCGCGCACCATCAACGCCGGGCTTGATAGGGCGCTCCAACCGCGAGGCGCGGGCTTTTGAGCCCCGGAGCGCGAATGCATCGCTGCAAACTGCAAACGAGCCTACGGTGGAAGTACGTTTCTTTTTCATTACCGGTCCGCAGGTCACCGAAGATCCGGTCACTGGCAGCTTCAACGCCAGCCTGGCGCAATGGCTGATCGGTGAAGGCCTGCTGCCCGACCAGTACATGGCCTCGCAAGGCCTGAACATAGGCCGCGCCGGCCAGGTGCATGTGCGGCGCGACGCTGACGGCCAAGTCTGGGTGGGCGGTGATTCTGTAACATGCGTCAAAGGGGAGGTGCTGCTATGAACCAACAGATTTTGCGCACAACGGTTGATCACCTGGTGGTGCTGGCCGCCACGCTGGACGAAGGCTCACGCTGGTGCACCCGCCTGCTCGGCGTCACACCCTCGCCGGGCGGTCAGCATCCGCTGATGGGCACGCACAACCGGCTGGTCAATATCTCCAGCTTCGCCTATCCCGACACTTACCTGGAGATCATCGCCCTGGACCCCGAGGCCCAGAGCCAACGCGCGGCCGGCCTCAAACGCTGGTTTGATATCGACGATCCGGTGCTGCACGCGCAGGTGGTGCGGGATGGCCCGCAGCTGATTCACTTTGTGGCGCGTTGCCCCGATGTGCAGCCGGCCATGTACGCCCTGGGTGCGCTGGGGCTGGACTGCGGCCAAGTGATAGAGGCCTCACGGCCTACGCCTGAAGGCCTGCTGCAATGGCGTATCACGGTGCCTGACGACGGCCAGCGGCTGCTGGGGGGCGCGCTGCCCACGCTGATCCAATGGGGCGAGCCGGGTGAAGCCGAGCCGGCCCACCCGACCCAGACCCTGCCCTACTCGGGCCTGCAACTGCAAGGCCTGCTGCTGACGAACCCGAGCCCCGAACTGATTGAAACCGCCTGCGAAGCCATCGGCCTGGCCGGCATGCAGGTGCAAAACGGCACACCGGGTATTTGCGCCACCTTGCAAACCGAGCGGGGCCTGGTGCAGTTGAGTTCTCCGCCGCACCGGGAGGCACCACCGACATCATTGCGCGGCTGAACGCGGCAACCACCAAAATTCTGGCGCTGCTTGAGACCGGCGCCACGCTCGAATAAAGCGTCAGACTCCAAAGGCCGGCAGGCTGTCGAACTCGGCCAGCAACTCTGCGAGTGCGCGGCCGCTGGCGTCCAGCACTGCAAGGCCTTTGTCGGCCGTGGCCGCCGCCGCGTTGCCGGCCGCACCGGCAGGGTTCAGGTCTTGTGCGGCCCAGGCCAGCTTGACGCTGCGGCCGTTGCCGATGATCGAAAAATCTCGCGCCCGCTGCCGGCTGGTGGACTCAAAGTTCTGCGCCTGCCGCATGTCCACCCGCTCGGGGTGCAAGGCCAGCATCATCGAGGTTTCGACCTCACCGCCGTGCACGCCAAAACGCTCTTCATCCGCGCCAAACAGCGCCTGCACCGCAGCCGGCAAGGGTAGCGCAAAGGTGTTGACCATGGCCACTGTCATGCCGCAACGCGCACGCACTTCGCGCCCGACGATATCCATGGTCGAGACATTGCCGCCGTGTGAATTGAGCAGCACCAGCTTTTGAATGCCGGTGCGCGCCACGCATTCGCCCAGGTCTACCCAGGCCTGAATCAGCGTGGCCGCGCTCAGGGTCAGCGTGCCGGCAAAAGCCGTGTGCTCCACGCTGCGGCCCACCGTTTGCGTCGGCAAAAAAAACACCGGCAAGCCGGCCGGCAAATGCGCCAGCGCATGCGCCACCACGCCATTGACCAGGTCGGTGTCCACACTCAGCGGCAGGTGCGGGCCATGCTGCTCGGTGGCGGCCAGCGGCAGCACGGCGATGCTGCGCGCCGCGTGGAGTTGCGCGAAGTCAGTGGTCTTGAGGTCAGCCCAGAAGCGGGGCAAAGGGGAAGTCATGGCTGATTCTGACATGCGGCGCTTTACACCCCTTGCCCCTGGCTCACATGCCGCCCCTGGCGCTGCGCCCTTGCCTGACCGGCCGGCGTCAGCGGTTGCGCTATCGCCTCCAAGGCCTCGGCCAAACAAGCCGGCTTGCCGCGTGCGCCGCTGGCCTGGTAGTCGGCCAGCAAGGCATCGCGCACCAAGGCTGGCGGCAAGCCGCGCTCAGCGCTCAGGTACGCAAACAGCAAGTCCACCAGTTTCTCGTAAGCGAACTCATGCGTCTTGCTCGTGGTGGCCCACAGCCAGTCGCTGAATTTGAGGAATGCGTCAAACGCAGCCACCGGCAAAACCTCAGTACCTTCAAGCAGCAACGTGCGCGCCCGCATGAAGCGGCCCGAGTTGGCAACCATGTCCCAGTAGCGGGCAAAGCGCTGGATGCGCTGCAGCGTGGCAAAGTCAATGGTCGAGTTTTGCAAAATCGTGTACGGCGTTTGCGGGTCGTAGACCATTGCAAAGTCGGCCGTGTGCCGCGTGATCGGCGTGCCGCGCAAGCGCTTCAAAATGCCAAACTGAATCTCATGCGGGCGCAAAGCGTAGAGCCGGTCAAATCCTTGGGCAAAGCTCTCCAGCGTTTCGCCGGGCAGGCCAAAAATTAAATCGGCATGCACATGTGCCTGGCTTTGCGTCACCAGCCAGCGCAGGTTGTCGGCGGTCTTGGTGTTGTCTTGCTTGCGCGAGATGCGCTGCTGCACCTCGGGGTTGAAACTCTGCACGCCCACTTCAAACTGCAGCGAGCCGGCCGGAAACTGCACGATCAACTCTTTCAGCCTGTCCGGCAGGCTGTCGGGCACCACCTCAAAGTGCACAAACAAATCAGGTACGCCGCCGGCCACCTGCATGCGGTCTAAAAAAAACTGCAGGATGCGCACCGAAAACTCGACCTTCAAATTGAAGGTGCGGTCCACAAACTTGAAGTTGCGCGCGCCACGCACATACAGCGCGGCCATCTCGGCCATGAAGGCCTCCAGGTCAAACGCCCAGGCCGTCTTGTCCAGCGACGACAGGCAAAACTCGCACTTGAAAGGGCAACCGCGCGAAGCCTCTACGTACAACAGGCGCTTGGCAATGTCGTCGTCGGTGTATTCCTTGTACGGGTAAGCCAGCGCGTCCAAAGGCGGCTGCTCGCCGGAAATCACTTTCATCAGCGGCTGCGGGCCGTCGAGCAGCGCGCGGCACAGCTTGGGAAAGCTCACATCGCCCCAGCCCGTGACCACATGGTCGGCCAGCCGGCAAATCTCTTGCGATTCGGTTTCATGGCTCACCTCGGGCCCACCCAGCACCAGCTTGATGTCGGGCCGCAGCGCCTTGAGCAGCCGCACCACCTGCGTCGTCTCGACCACGTTCCAGATGTAAACGCCCAGGCCAATCACCCGGGGGTTGTACGCCAACAAGTCCTCGACGATCTGCATGGCCCGCTGCCCGATGACGAACTCACGCAAGACCGCTTGCGCCCGCAAGCCCGCGCCACCATGCCGGTCCATGTTGGCCAGCAGGCAGCGCAAACCAAGCGAGGCGTGAATGAACTTGGCGTTGAGCGTGGCCAGCACGATGGGCGCAGACGCCGGCACGCCCGCAGGAGCGGCTGGGGTCGGCGGGGTGGGGCTTTGCATGGGGGGATTATCGAAGCAAGGGGATGGGCCTTTATGCGAAAGGATTCAAGAGCCCCAGGGGCTCAGACCAGAAACTAATAAGCAATGAGTAACAAATACATATTTATAGCTACATCAATGTTATAAACGCCGTCTTACGAACCTACTAAATAGCTCAAACCCACTGATGGCCGACCACCACGAGGACTACACCCGCGAGCAGCTTGTGCGGCTGCTGCTCGAGCGTGACAAACGTTATTGCACCACTCAAGACGGCGTGGTGACCAACTGTGAAAGCCCTCCCTATGGCTGAAGTAGAAGCAATCTCCTTTGCCGTTAATTCTTGTTCCATTGACTTAACAGGTCAGCTCCAAGATGTGGCGAGGCACCGCTCATGAACAAAAAACATTTTGTTGTCCAAATGAAAGCCATGATTGAAGACATCAAGGCGAAGGGAACTGCCTCGATCAACTGCGATAGCCTCGTTGCTTTCCTCAATGAAGTCGAAAAAACCGAAGAAGATGATCCGTCCCCGATGCAATTTGAAAAGTACAAGGCCGAACTTCAGAACTGGATCGAAATAAACAAACGAAATCATGATGGGCAGCTTGAAATTTTTCGCTCGGTCATCACTTCAGGTCAGGCTGCAATCAAGTCTTCCTTTCTACTAAATGGCGGCGGCGCCGTTGCAATGCTTGCCTTTGTGGGACACCTTGCTCAATTTGAGGCAGCCAAGGTACCTACATTTTCGGCATGCCTCTTGCCGTTCGCATTTGGCGTCTTAGCAATTGCGGTTACTTCTGGTCTTACCTACTTGTCCCAATGGATGTACGCCAGCACTAGCCCACGACCGCGAAGGATGGGGTTTTGGTTGAACTTACTGTGCATCTTTCTCGGCTGTTCGTCTTACGGCTTTTTCGCCTGGGGCTTGTTTGTCACGTACCGCTGGTTCATCACTTATGCATAACCTTAGTGGTGTGCGAAAAAGCACGGAAAGTCGCGCCTTCCGCTCACTTTAACGATCGATCGAACAGGGAGAAATTTTTGCTATTTACAGACGAGTTCATTGAAAATCTTCGTGCAGATCCAGTAACCGGATCGATAACGCTTTGTGATCTAACCATCAAAAAGCTAAATCTCAACGCACACATAGCTTGGACAGAGGCAGATCTCGCAATTCTTCTTGAAACCTGTGCTTTGCTTAAGGAATTAATGGAGGCCCGTCTCCTGCCGATTAGTGTCGACCTTCCAAATACTGGAGGTCTAAGCTTAGATCAGTGCAAAAAGCTCTGCGAGTTCATCCAAGTTGTCGGTGAGGAATGCAAGAGGGAAGAATCTAAACTCCGTTTCGCCTCATTTCGCAGTCGATTCCGTAATTCACTCGGATCCGGTTTTGCATTCGAATTCTCGCAAGGCGACCTCGATAGAGTACAGGAGCTAATAAATCAACTTCGAACACTGATTTCAGCAGGTACCAGCTTAGACGAGGAACATCGGCAACGACTTCTTCGGCGTCTAGAAAAACTTCAATCTGAACTGCACAAGAAGGTATCAGACCTAGATCGCTTCTGGGGTCTCATCGGCGATGCCGGAGTAGTCCTTGCTAAGCTGGGCAATGATGCCAAACCGATCGTCGACCGAATTAGAGAAATTACGGAAATTGTTTGGCAAACACAGTCGCGCACTGAGGAGTTGCCAAGCGGCACGAAACTTCCTCAACTGGACAACAAACCAATTAGCGGTGGCGAAGAAGTCCCACCATTTGCGTAAAAAAGGGGCAGAACCCATTTCCTGCCAGGAAAATGGACGCCGTTCTTTCTGTTCGAACGGCAATGCAATCGAGACAATTAGTCGCATGGGTAATGAGTTCCATCACCTTTTAACCTAGCCAAATTTAAGGATCACATGGTCACTTGCTATTTGCGTTACATCATTGACCCATTCAAGCTTGATGAGTTTGAACACTACGGAAAACTCTGGATTCCACTGGTTGAAAAATTCGGTGGGCAGCACCACGGGTACTTCCTGCCATCAGAGGGTGCCAACAATGTCGCACTGGCCATGTTCACCTTTCCAAGTCTGGCCTTGTACGAAGAGTACCGAGCCAAGTCTTTTCAAGACCCAGAATGCCAAGCCGCTTTCCAATACGCAAAAGATACGCGCTGCATCATCAGCTATGAGCGTAGTTTTTTCAGGCCTGTGTTTGAGTGACAAAATCGTCGCAACATGAAATTTCTCTTAACGCTTTGCACCTTGTGCGCCTTGTCATGGCCCAGCATGGCCCGGGACCTCACCATTGAGCTGCACTCGCCCGAATGGCTGACCAAGGCGCGCGAAGCCATTGACGGGAAAAACTACGACCTGGCCATCAACGTGCTCACGCAAGCTGATGAAAAGCAATCGGCCGATTGGCACAACCTGATGGGCTTTAGCTTGCGCTTGAAAAGCCCGCCACAGTTGGTGCGCGCTGAACAGCACTACCAAGCAGCGCTGGAAAAAAACCCGCAGCACCTCGGCGCTTTGGAGTACTACGGGGAGTTGCTTTTATTAAAGAGAGATTTGGCAGGCGCCGAAACCATGCTCAAACGCCTTGAAATGGCTTGCTCTGCGGGCTGCGATGAGCTGCGCGATTTACAAAAAAGCATGGCTGATTTCAAAGCCAAGAAGTGAGCTTTGGGGCGGCGTTGGGGTAAATGGGTCCTGACCCCAATTGACTCAAATTAACCAATTAACTATGCCGGTGCTGGTGGTGCACATCCGGCACATGCGGATGCACATGGCGTTGCGGTGCGTGTTGGTGCCAGTGGCTGTGCGGGCCGGCGGGCATGTCGGTATGGGTGTGCTGGTGGTGGCCGTCGTCGTGAGTGTGGGCGTGTTCGTGGTCCAGGGCTTCGTGCGTGTGTTCATGCGCGTGGGATTCGGCCAGGTGCAGCAGCACGCCCAGCAGCATCAGCGCGCCGCCGGCGGCCAGCAGCCAGCTGCTGCTGCGCTCGCCCATGGCCAGCGCGGCCAG
>CAXNEG010000069.1:0-8404 GCA_964201305.1 Polaromonas sp. | reverse complement strand
ATCAGCTTCACAGGACGCACGGGGTAAGCCTGCGCCGCAGCACCAGACAGTGCGCCCGGCAAAGCACCCAGCAGGCCAGTGGCCACTACGGCATAAACAAAGCGTCTGAAATTAGAGATCAAGGTCATGGGGGTCAACTCCTGTCATGTTGGGCCGTTGTCAGGCCAAGGTGCTTAAGGCCCTCACGGGCTAGGGCTAGATTGGATGAGATCACCGGAACGCCAAAATGCGCGCTTGCACGTTCGATCAGCGGGAGGCTGGGCATGCCGGTGCCAGACAGCACCACGGCATCGGCGTTACCAATATCCATCAGGCGCAATGCAGCCCATGCGTCGGCTGATTGCAAGTCGTAAATGTGGACGAGGTCATTTGAGTGAATGTCAACGCCGCCCTGGCACACCACGTCAAACCCCTGCGCACTCCACCACCGCACCGCAGCCGTCATGATGGGCGCTGGGTAAGGTGATACCAGTGCAATTCGATGTGCGCCGGCAGCGCGCAACTGTGTCGTGAGTGCGGCAGGTGCCGTGATCACTGGGGCCCCCAGCACAGCTTCAGCCTGGGCGATAGCCTGCTCCTGGGTGGCAGCGTCAAGGAGATAGCTGGTGGCCGTGCAGGCGAACAAAAAAACATCAATCTGCATGCCCGCGAACTGCTTTGCATGGTGTGGCAATTCGGTCAGGTAGCCCTTGAGCCGTACGGTCGGATCAGCGCTTGGGGAGGTCAGCCGCAGGGTGACAGCGTCGACATCGTAGGGAAGCAGCCGGCGGATTTCTGCTTCCACTGTCGGGTTGGCCTGCGGCGTGCCAATACCCAGCCGCCCGGCGCGTGCGTAATCGCGTGGCGGCGAGTGGATTGCGTTTGTGGCTGGATTCATAAGAGCGCTCATTGTGTGATGCCAGCAGCGCGTGCCAGACCAGAAATCATCGAGCTTTTGAGCAGATGCTCGCGGTGCTTGACGGGGTCGGCAATGAGCGCTTGCAGACGCGCCATTTCGGTGGCGCGCCAAGCCGGATCGCGCTGCTGCATGCGCATGCGGTTGATGTGGGATTGCGCCAGGATTTCGTCTTGAGCAATCGGCCGGCGTTGCAGGTCGTACAGGCTCAACAGTTCGTCAGACGCACCATGATTCAACATGGCGGTCAATTTATCCGTCAGGTTAACGGCATCATGAATGCCGCCGTTCATGCCCATGCCGCCTGAAGGGCTGGTCAAGTGCGCAGCATCACCAGCGAACAGAACACGGCCGGCTCGGTAGTCGTCAATTAAGCGGCGGTGAATGCGGTAGGGGCGGATTTCAACAACCTCGTAGGGCTGTGGACGCTGCACAATACGTTGCAGCTTTCGCTCGATTGCCTGGGGTTGAAGAGCCTCGTCGACCGACTCATCTGGGTCCAAGTAGAGGGAACAGCGCCAAATATCAGGCAAGCGTAAAAGCGAGAATGTACCTTGGTCGCACCAAACGTAATTGACGTTGGAGAGCCCGGGCAACTGGTCTTCGAAACGGTACGCAGTGGTGGCCAAAGTTATAGTCTCTGGGTAGGTTTCGCCAGTGAAGGTCATGCCGGTGAGTTTGCGACAAACCGAGCGAGCGCCGTCTGCGGCAATCAGGTAACGGGCTTTGATCGTTTCGTTACCTGTGCCATTGCTGACGGTGGCCGTCACGCCGCTGGCATCTTGGGTAAGCCCGGTCAGTTCAGTTCCGTATTGAACCCGTAGGTTGGCCGTGGACTGGGCCTTGGTATCGGCCAGTCGGGTCAGCACCCGCTGCTCACATTGCAGGCGAAATGGGTAGCGCGTGTCGCCAGAAAGTAAAGACAGGTCAAACAGCGCTTTGTCGTGGGACTCATGCCGGCGGATCTGCCAAGTGGGCGACACGAGGCCATGTGCAATCAGGTCTTTCGTCAGATCTAGCTCGTCCAGCATCTCCAGCGTAGGGGGGTGAAAGGTAGAGGCCCTGAAGTCATCGCTGACGATGTCAGACTTGTCAATCACCAGCGTTTCAATGCCGGCGCGGGCTAAGCGCAAACCCGCAACCAGGCCGACCGGTCCGGCACCACAGATGAGAACAGCAACGTTGGTCATGTAGGCTCAGTAAAATTTGAAACTCTGGGATACCCGACTGCGTGCGCGAGGTAAAAACAAATTATGCAGCCTTTTCCCCGTCGCTAAATTTTTCATTTGTAATGATTTTGAATAATGCTAGGTAGCGCAGCTTGATTGAAAATTACACCCACAATCGAGAGCACGATCAGCCCACAAAAGATCAAGGCACCAAGCCGAGCGCGTGCATGTAGGCGGGCTCGAGCATGAGCGCGTCCCAAGCCACGGCGGGCTTGGTCGGCAGCAAGGCCAGGCGGCGATCTTCGCTGGACTCCAGCGGCTCCCATTGGCCTTTGACTTGGGCGCGGGTCATGCCTTCAAGCAGTTCGTCAACGGCCGCGCCGCCGTCCAGGCTCTGGTTGCACAGCAGCACCATGTCGCAGCCGGCGTTCAGTGCGGCCACGGCGGCTTCGCTGTAGCTCACCTGCCTGCCATCCAGCAGACGCGCGCCAGCCATGCTGAGGTCGTCACTGAAGACGGCGCCGCCAAAACCGAGTTGGCCGCGCAGGATATAGCCCAGCCATTTTTCTGAAAAACCGGCCGGGCGCGCATCCACCTTGGGGTAAATCACGTGCGCCGGCATGACGCTGGTCAGCGTGGTATTCAGCCAGTCGTAGGGGGCCGCGTCGTCGGCCAATATGGCTTTGAGGCTGCGGCGGTCCACTGGAATGTCGGTGTGCGAGTCGGCTTTGACGAAGCCGTGGCCGGGAAAGTGCTTGCCACAGTTGGCCATGCCGGCTTGCAGCAAGCCGTGCATGAGACTTTTGGCCAGCAAGGCTACTAGGCGCGGGTCGCGGCTGAAGGCACGGTCGCCGATGACGCCGCTCTCGCCCCAGTCCAGGTCCAGCACCGGCGTGAAGCTGAAATCCACACCGCAGGCACGCAGCTCGGCGCCCAGCACAAAGCCGCAAGCCGTGGCGGCGTTAGAGGCTGCCATGGCACCGGCGCCTTCACCACTGTGCCCGTCTTGCAACCACATCTGGCCCAACGCGCGCATGGGCGGCAGATGCGTGAAGCCGTCGGTCTTGAAGCGTTGCACGCGGCCACCCTCATGGTCCACGCAAATCAGCAGGTCTTTGCGCACTTTTTTGATCTCAGCGCACAAGGCGCTGAGCTGGGCGCGGTTTTCCCAATTGCGGGCAAACAAGATCAGCCCGCCGGTCAGCGGATGCTTGAGCCGCTGGCGGTCAGTTTTGGTCAGCGTGAGGCCGGCGATGTCGATGATGAGGGGGGCGTGCTGGCCGGAGGTGGTGTTCATACAAATAAGAAAAAATAAAAAACTAGACGGCGCTGGCTTGCTCAACCACCACAAAGCTGGCGGCGTAGTCGGTCTCGTCAGTCACGCTCACATGGGCGCTTAAATGCCGGGCTTCAAACCAGACTTGGAGCTCGCCGTGCAGCACGATGCGCGGCTGGCCGCTCGCGGCCTTGGCGATTTCACAGTGCCGCCAGGTCATGGGCATGCGCATGCCCATGCCGACGGCTTTGCTGAAGGCTTCTTTGGCCGAAAAACGAGTGGCGAGGTAACGAACGCCGCGCTCGGGCCAGCGCTTGCTGCGCTGCTGCCAGGTGGCAAATTCAGCGTCGCTCAGGATCTTGAGTGCAAAGCGTTCGCCGTGGCGCGCCAGGCTGGCGCGTATGCGCCGGACATCACAGACGTCGGTACCGATGCCGTAAATCATGAGGCGTCAAAAGCCGCATCGATGCAGCGCAAATAGTCTTTGACCGTAGCGGTGTAACCCAACTCAAGCGCATCGGCAATCAGTGCATGGCCGATCGAGACTTCGAGCACGCCGGGCACTTCACGTAAAAATTCGCTAAGGTTGTCGCGATTCAGGTCATGGCCGGCATTGATGCCCAGGCCGCACAAGGCTGCGGCTTGGGCCGCCTCTGCAAAGGCTTGCAGGGCTTCTTTTTTGTGCAGGCCGGGCCAGGCGCGCGCGTAGGTTTCGGTGTAGAGCTCAACGCGGTCAGCGCCCAGCGCGGCCACGGCGGTCATGGCCTGGGCCACCGGGTCCATGAACAGGCTGACCCGCACGCCCAGCGCGTGACATTCGTCAATGATGGGACTCAGCCGGGCTGCGTCAGCCGGGAATGACCAGCCGTGGTCGCTGGTGGACTGGTCAGCACTGTCGGGCACCAGGGTGGCCTGGTCTGGCTTGAGCTCGCGCACAAAGGCCATCAGGTTGTGAAAGGGATTGCCTTCGATGTTGAATTCGCGGCCTGGCCAGTCGCCCATCATGGCGGCCAGTTCGTGAACATCATGGTGCTTGATGTGCCGCTCGTCAGGGCGTGGGTGCACAGTGATGCCGCGGGCGCCGGCCATGAGGCACAGCTGCGCGGCGCGCAACACGCTGGGGATACCGAGCTCGCGGGTGTTGCGCAGCAAAGCGACCTTGTTCACATTGACCGACAAAGCGGTTCGGCCGCCGGCCAGTGTGGAGGTCGGTGAGGAGTTTTTAGAAGTAGCCATAAGTCAGTTTGAAACCGGGCAAAAAACAACGAGCCTTAGAGCGACTGCAGGTCGATCATCATTTGACGGGTCTTGAGCACTTTCACGCCGCAATGGTAGTGCAGCAAAGCGCGCAATTGCGGTTTGAGCTCGGAAATAATGTGAAGGCATGATTGCACTGTTTCTGAAAAATTCGTGCCACCGGTCAGCGTCTGTTGCAGGTCCAGCCATTGTGCGCCCGTGAGGCTGGCGCGGTCGTCGTCATGCGCTTCGCGCAGCCCGGCCTCGGGGACCAGTACATAAGCTGTGGCGGGCTCGAGCGGCAGCAAGGTGGCGGTTTGCGCGTCCAGCATGGGCAGCAAGCCGATGTCACGCAGCAGGCGCAGTTCAAAAGCACGCAGCGCCACCGGCAAGGTGTCCATGTTTTGCTTGGCCAGCAGCTCGACAGTGACAGCGTAGGCATCAAACAGCGCCGGGTGCGGATCGTCACGGGCCAGCAGGCGCATCAGCAATTCGTTGAGGTAATAGCCCGAGAGCAAAGCGTCGCCTGTGGGCATAACGTGGCCGCCTTGCCACTCGGCGCTCTTGAGGTTGCGGATTTCAGCATCGCCACCAAAAGCCACATGCAGGCGTTGCAACGGCAGCAGCACAGGGCGAAAGTTGGAGCTGGGTTTTTTGGCGCCGCGCGCCACCAGCGCGATGCGCCCCTGACGGCGCGTGAACACCTCCAGGATCAGGCTCGACTCGCTCCAGTCGTAGCGGTGCAGCACATAGGCTGGCTCGTCCGAGAATCGTTTGACAGCCACCGCTTACAGCAAGCCAAAAGACATGAAGGTTTTCCCGCTGGGCCGCCCCAAGGGAAAATGCGCCCCATTACCTCGGAACAGGGGCAGCGAAGCACACGCAGTGGAGAGCGTGGGGGCTCTATTCATAACCGAAGGTTTTCACCCGGGCGTCGTCATCGGCCCAGCCGGAACGCACCTTGACCCAAATTTCCAGGAAGACCTTGCCGCCCGTCAGCGTCTCGAGTTCGTGACGCGCTTCGGTGCCTATGCGTTTGAGTTTTTCGCCCTTCTCGCCAATGATCATGCCCTTGTGGCCGTCGCGCTCAACGACGATGGTGGCTGCCACGCGGCGCAAATTGCCCTCTTCCTCGTACTTGTCGATGATCACCGTCGAGGTGTAAGGCAACTCGTCGCCGGTCAGGCGAAAGAGTTTTTCGCGAATGATCTCGGCGGCCATAAAACGGTCGCTGCGGTCGGTCAACTCATCGGCGCCATACATCCAGGGCTGCTCGGGCAGGTATTTTTCGCAGATGCCGAACAGACGCTCGATGTCTTTGGCGTTGTTGGCCGACATGGGCACAAACTCGGCAAAGTTATGGCGCTCCTGCATCTCGCGCAGCCAGGGCGCGAGGTCGCCGCGACGGTGAATCAGGTCAAACTTGTTGGCCAGCAAGATGGCCGGCGTGCCTGCCGGCAGCAGGGCCAGCACCTTGCCGTCGGCGGTGTTGAACTGGCCGGCTTCGACCACGAAAACGATCAGATCTACGTCGTTCACAGCGCCGACCACAGTGCGGTTGAGGGAGCGGTTCAGGGCGTTGCTGTGGCGGGTTTGGAAACCCGGCGTGTCGACAAACACAAACTGCGTGGGCCCGATGGAGCGCATGCCGGTGATACGGTGGCGCGTGGTTTGCGCCTTGCGCGAGGTGATGCTGATCTTTTGGCCCACCAGCGCATTGAGCAAGGTGGATTTGCCGACGTTGGGTTTGCCAACAATGGCGATCAGGCCGCAGCGCTGGCCATCGGTGGCTGTGGCCGGTGCGTTGCTGGCGCGGCTGGCCATGGCCTGGGCCAGCATGGCGTCCAGCGCTTCAGGCGACTGGACAGGGCTCAGGCCGGGGGCAGTCTGGTCCTGCGGGGAAGCGGCTTTTTTGCCTTGTGTCATGAAAATCCATCAGAGGCTGCCCGTGGACAGCGCAGGTTAAGTGGCTGGCTGCCTAGCTGTCCATCGTCTTGACGAATGCCAGCATGGCCGTGGCCGCAGCTTGCTCACCGGCCCGGCGTGAACCACCGATGCCTCGTTCGGCACGGCCGTATTCGGAGATTTCGCATTCGACATCGAAAGTTTGCTGATGGGCTGCGCCCGAGGTGCCGACAACGCGGTAGATCGGCAAATTCATTTTGCGGCCCTGCAGCCATTCCTGCAGTTCGGTCTTGGGGTCTTTGCCGATGGCCGGCATTTGCGGTGTGATGTCTACGTCTTTAAACAGCCGGCGCACCAGCGCCGAAGCGCTGTCAAAGCCGGCATCCAGATAGACCGCGCCGATGATGGCTTCGACGGCGTCTGCCAGAATGGAGGGACGCTTTTGACCACCGGATTTAACTTCGCCCTCACCCAGGCGCATCAGCAGAGGAAGGCCCAGCGTCAGGGCCAGTTGGTGCAGCGTCTCTTGTTTGACAAGGTTGGCGCGCACGCGGGACAAGTCGCCCTCGGGCAGTTCAGCCAGTCGCTCGTACAACAGGCCGGCCACTGCCAGGTTGAGCACGGAGTCGCCCAGGAACTCAAGCCGCTCGTTGTGGTCGACTGAAAAACTGCGGTGCGTCAGCGCCTGCTGCAGCAGCTTGTGTTGGGCAAATTCGTGGGCCAGCCTTTGTTGCAGCGCCAACAGCGGCCCGCCCAGGGACGGCTGAGGGGCAGAAAGTGCAGTTGGGCGGCTCATGACTTGGGTAAGGGGCGGCGGCTTAGTGGCAGCGCTTAGTCAAAGCCGCCTATGCGCTTGAGGTTGCCAAAGTTCATCCAGACAAAAAACGCTTTGCCAACGATGTTTTTTTCCGGCACAAAACCCCAGTAGCGCGAATCCATGGAGTTGTCGCGGTTGTCACCCATCATGAAATAGTGACCCGGCGGCACTTTGCAGACCACGCCTTCACTGCTGTAGCGGCAGTTTTCACGAAACGGGAAGTCTTCGGTGGCCTGCACAAAGGACGGGCGATCGTCTTCATTGAGGATGCGGTATTTGCGCTGGCCGTCGGCTGCCACTTCCTGATACTGCTTGGTGTAGCGCAGCGCGTCCTCGTCAAAGAACTCGGGCAGCGCGGCTTTGTCCAGTGGCTTGCCGTTGACAGTGATTTTTTTGTTCAGGTAGGCCACTTCGTCACCGGGCAGGCCGACCACACGCTTGATGTAGTCCAGGCTGGGCTTGGGCGGATAACGAAACACCATCACGTCACCGCGCTCGGGGCTGTGGTTGTCAAAGATCTTGAGGTTGGAGACCGGCAGACGCACGCCGTAGTGGAATTTATTGACCAGGATCAGGTCGTTGATCATGAGCGTCGGGATCATCGAGCCAGACGGAATTTTGAAGGGCTCAAACAAAAAGGAACGCAGCACAAACACCACCACAATGACCGGGAACAAGCCGGCAGTCCAGTCCAGCCACCAGGGCTGCATCAAGAGGCGGTTGCGGGCCTGGTCCAGATCGACTTCATCGGCGCGCAGACCCTGGCTGCTGAGTTCGGTGCGGCGCTGGGCGACGCTCACCTGGAGCTGCTCAGCCGCCCGCCTGCGCTGGGGTAAAAAGTAAAGGCGCTCAGCCAGCCAGTAAACGCCGGTAACCACGGTCGCCAAAAACAGCAGCAAGGCGAAATTACCCTCCACCATGCCGATGTACCAAGCCCCGCCGTAGCTTACAAAAGCTGCCAGCACCAGGGCCGTGATTGAACTCATGACAGCGAGCATTAATCTTCTACCTGCAGTATGGCCAGGAAGGCCTCTTGGGGCACCTCGACCGAGCCGATTTGTTTCATCCGTTTTTTGCCAGCTTTTTGTTTTTCAAGCAGCTTCTTC
>CAXNEG010000068.1:0-8482 GCA_964201305.1 Polaromonas sp. | reverse complement strand
GACTCGATCACGCGCGGGCCGGCAAAGCCGATCAGCGCTTTGGGCTCGGCCATCACCACATCACCCACAAAAGCAAAGCCGGCGCTCACGCCGCCCATGGTCGGGTCGGTCAGCACGCTGATATAGGGCAGGCCTTTTTTGGCCAGCCTTGTCAGTGCGGCATTGGTCTTGGCCATTTGCATCAGGCTGAGCAGGCCCTCTTGCATGCGTGCGCCGCCGGTGGCGGTAAAGCAGATGAAGGGCACTTTTTGCTCAATGGCTGCGTGAACGCCGCGCACAAAGCGCTCGCCCACCACGCTGCCCATGCTGCCGCCCATGAAATCAAACTCAAAGCAGGCCACCACCACGCCAATGCTGTGCACTGCGCCCCCCATGACAATCAGCGCATCGGTCTCGCCGGTGTTCTCTAAGGCTTCTTTCAGGCGCTCGGGGTATTTGCGGCTGTCTTTGAACTTGAGCGGGTCTACGGGCAGCACTTCCTGGCCGATCTCGTAGCGACCTTCAGCGTCCAGAAAAGAGTCCAGCCTGGCGCGCGCGCCGATGCGGTGATGGTGGCTGCACTGCGGGCAGACGTTCTGGTTGGTTTCGAGGTCGGTTTTATACAGCACAGCCTCGCAGCTGGGGCACTTGATCCACAGGCCTTCCGGCACGCTGCGGCGCTCAGTCGGGTCGGTGGGGGTGATCTTGGGTGGAAGCAGTTTTTCGAGCCAGCTCATCTTGTTTCCTTAAATCAATCGCAATTATGCGTCCAGCGCGTTGCGGATATCGGCCAGGAACTCACGCACGACAGGCACCACCTGTTCACGCGGCTGCTGGTCGATCAGCTGAATGATCTTGGAGCCGATGACGACGGCGTCTGCCACACGGCTGATGGCTTTGGCGGTAGCAGCGTCGCGAATGCCAAAACCCACACCCACCGGCACGCTGACATGCTCGCGAATGCGCGGCAGCATGGCCTCCACGGCGTCAATGTCGAGCGCGCCCGAACCCGTCACGCCCTTGAGCGAGACGTAGTACACATAGCCGCTGGCGACCCGGGCCACCTGCGCCATGCGCTCGGGTGTGCTGGTCGGAGCCAACAAAAAGATCAGGTCCATGTGGTGCGCACGCAGCTTGGCGGCAAAGTCCACGCATTCCTCTGGCGGGTAGTCCACGATCAAAATGCCGTCAATGCCGGCGGCAGCCGCGTCGCGCACAAAGGCATCGGCACCGCGTTTGAAGTCATAAGCTTCAACCGGGTTGGCGTAACCCATCAGCACCACCGGCGTTTTGTCGTCTTGCAGGCGGAACTCGCGAACCATGGCCAGCACCTGCACCAGGCCGATGCCAAAGCCCAGCGCGCGGTCGCCCGCTTTTTGAATCACCGGGCCGTCAGCGCTCGGGTCGGAAAAAGGCACGCCCAGCTCGATCACGTCAGCGCCTCCGGCCACCATGCCGTGCATCAAGGCGGGTGTGATGTCGGCAAAGGGAAAGCCGGCGGTGACGTAAGGAATCAGCGCCTTGCGTTTTTGCGCCAGCAGCGCGCTCATCACAGGCTCAATACGACTCACTTCATGGCCCCCACGCTCGGCACTGACGTGTCCTTGCTGCCCCCCAAGGGGGCTGGCGCGACAAGAGACGGCCCGGCGTCACGCCTCAAACCAATCACTTGCTCAGTGCCGGCCGGACCGCCCTTGACGCCCTGACCCTGGCAGGAGGGACGGCAATAAAAGCTGGCGTTGGACAGATCGGCCACAGTGCCGATGTCCTTGTCGCCACGCCCCGACATATTGACCAGAATCGACTGGTCCGGCCGCATGGTCTTGGCCATCTTCATGGCGTAGGCCACCGCGTGGCTGGACTCGAGCGCCGGGATGATGCCTTCGGTGCGGCACAGGTAATGAAATGCCGACAGCGCCTCGGCGTCAGTGATGCCGACGTATTCGGCGCGGCCTATGTCTTTGAGAAAAGCATGCTCAGGGCCCACGCCGGGGTAGTCCAAACCGGCGCTGATGCTGTGCGTCTCAGTCACCTGGCCGTCTTCGTTTTGCAGCACATAAGTGCGGTTGCCATGCAGCACGCCAGGGACACCGCGTTGGAGTGATGCCGAATGCTTGCCGCTGTCCATGCCTTCGCCAGCCGCTTCAACGCCGATCAGGCGCGTGTTCTCGTGCTGGATGTAAGGGTGAAAAATGCCCATCGCATTGCTGCCGCCTCCCACGCAGGCCAGCACCGCGTCGGGCTGTTTGCCGCCCAGCATCTCGGGCATTTGCACCAGGCACTCTTCGCCGATCACGCTCTGGAAGTCGCGCACCATCATGGGGTAGGGGTGCGGGCCGGCCACGGTACCGATGATGTAGAAGGTGTTGTCCACGTTGGCCACCCAGTCGCGCATGGCTTCGTTGAGTGCGTCTTTGAGCGTCTTGCTACCGCTTTCAACGGGGACCACGGTGGCGCCCAGCAGCTTCATGCGGTAGACGTTGGGGCTTTGGCGCTTGACGTCTTCGCTGCCCATGTAGACCACGCACTCCAGGCCGTAGCGTGCGCAAATGGTGGCTGTAGCCACGCCATGCTGGCCGGCGCCCGTTTCGGCAATGATGCGCGGCTTGCCCATGCGCTTGGCCAGCATGGCCTGGCCGATGGTGTTGTTGATCTTGTGCGCGCCGGTGTGGTTCAGGTCTTCACGCTTGAGGTAAATCTGCGCACCGCCTTGTTCACGGCTCATGCGTGCTGCGTGGTAGATAGGTGAAGGCCGGCCTACAAAGTGCTTGAGCTCGTAATGAAACTCGGCCATAAAAGCCGGGTCATGCTGGTAGCGCGCATAAGCGGCTTTGAGTTCATTGATGGCGTGGGTCAGTGTCTCAGAGACAAAGCTGCCGCCGTAAATGCCGAAATGCCCGCTGACATCAGGTTGCTGATAGGAATACATGGTTTTAACTTGTGGCAAATGGTTGGTCTGCGGCACGCACGGCCGCGACAAACTGGTTGATCTTGTCGGCGCTCTTGATTCCCTTGGAGACCTCGACGCCGGAGCTCACATCAACGGCCAGCGTTATGCAACGCGGCCTGACTTGCAAGACGCCATCGGTCACATTTGCAGGCGTCAATCCACCAGACAAAACGAGGTGAGCGTTGACGTTTGGAGGAAGCAGTGACCAATTGAATGTTTTTCCGCCACCGCCGAATCCCTCGACATGGGCGTCGAGCAAGATGGCTTTGGCTTTATTAAAGGATGCCACATAGTTTACGAGATCAAAGCCGACCTCGCCCGGTACAGGGGCTTGCAGCGGAATACGCGCCGCCCGCACAAAAGACCGGCCATGGGCCAGGCATTCGGCGGGAGTTTCGTCCCCGTGAAACTGCAGCAGCGCATGCGGCAATAGTTTGCAGGCCGCGGCCACGTTGGACACTGTTTCATTGACGAACAGCAGCACCGGCGTGACATAGGGTGGCAGCCGCGCGGCCAGCTCGGCCGCGCGCGCCGGGCTGACGTAGCGCGGGCTGGCCGGGTAAATGACAAAGCCAACAGCGTCTGCCCCGGCAGCCACGGCGGCGTCCACGTCTTCTTCACGCGTGAGTCCGCAAATTTTGATTCGGGTCCGGTTCATGGTAACCAATCATAGGCCGGCGCGCTGGCCGGCAGGGCGTAGCGGTCTTCGTAAACAGGCCCCATGAAATACAGGCCGTACGGTGAGAAGGTGGGGGCGGCGGCGTCGCGGTTGCGGGCGGCCAGCACCTCCAAAATCCATTCGGGGCTGTGCGCGCCCTGGCCTACGCTGACCAGGCAGCCCATGATGTTGCGAATCATGTGGTGCAAAAACGCGTTGGCCTCGAACTCAAAGCGCCAGTAAGACCCGCGCCGCGACACCGTGATGCGCGTGAGCGTCTTGACGGGGCTTTTGGCCTGGCACTGCGCCGCCCGGAAAGAAGAAAAGTCATGTTCGCCCACCAGGTAAGCGGCGGCGCGCTCGATGGCGGCGCCGTCCATGGGCCGGTAAACCCAGCCCACGCGGCCGGCTTCCACGCTGGGGCGCACCGGAGATTCGAGCAGTACGTAGGCATAACGCCGGGCCATCGCCGAGCCGCGCGAGTGAAAGTCGTCTGGCATGTGGCGCGCCCACTGAATGGCGATGTCGCGCGGCAAAAAAGCGTTGGTGCCGCGAACCCACGAGGCCTCGTCGCGCTCGAGCGGTGTGTCGAAATGCACCACCTGCATCAGGCCGTGAACACCCGCGTCGGTGCGGCCGGCGCAATTCACGCGAAACTGCTGCGCCGTGAACTGGCCCAGCGCGTGTTCCAGCCGGTCTTGGATGGTATTGCCCGAGAGCTGGCTTTGCCAGCCTTCATAGCTGCTGCCGTTGTAGCTCAGGCCCAGTGCGACCCTCAATCGCTCACCTGCTCAACAAGGTGTTCAAGGCCACGGTTCAGGGGGCCTTGGGTGGCGGCTTGTCGCCGGCAGCTTCTGGGGGCTGCAGGTCCAGCGAGATCGAGTTCATGTCAAAGTCAGCCGCTGGGGCGCTTGATGCGGCCACAGGTGCCGGACTGACTATGGAAATGTCTGCGTTGCGCACGGCAGGCTCGTTGGCAGCGATCACCCCCGGGCTGGGACCTGCTTGGAGCTCCAGGTCAAAGTCGAGCTTGGGAAAGGGGCTGGTCTTCGGCGTCGGCTGGGTGGGCCCGTAAAGGGGGTTGCTCGGGTCCAGTGACTGCCCTTTGAGGCAAATTTCCGACCATTCCGGCCCCGGCCCTCCCATGGCGCCCAGCGCTCGTACAGCCAGCGCTTCAAAGCCAACGCTGTCTTCGCTTTGAACACAAAGGTCCATCAGCTCCAGCATGATGTCAATGCGCTTGGGGGTCTTGTCCAGCGCCGTGCGGAGCAGGGCTTCGGCCACCATGTCGCGGCCGCCTTCCAACTCTATGCGCGCCTTGTAAAGCGGGTCTTCCGGTGGCAGCGGCGTGGCGGCTCTTTCTGCGTTAGAGATAAAGGTTTGCTCGCTGACGCGCACATAGGTGGCGGCCTCTTCGGCAGTCATGTTCAATGAAGGGGCGTCAAAGCTTTGCGGTATTTCTTGCGCTGGGCCTTTGCGGCGCAAGCGCAGTAAAACCCAAACCAGCAACAAGCTTAAAAATACACCTGCTGCGGGCAGCACGGCATCGTCTTTCGAGAGCCGGTCGATCAGGTTAGGCTTGTCTTCGCCCATGGCCGGGGGTGCGGGCAAATTGAGGGCGGGCAGGCTGGCGTCTGCAGCGGCAGGCGCGTTGACTGCGGCGGGTGCCTGGCTGCCAGAGGTAGCCGTGGCCGGCAGGCTTTTTTTACCCAGATCGCTCAGGTCTTTGATGTTTTTAGAGAGCTCGGCCAGCCGCTCGGCATCGTCTTTGGCTTTGCGTTGCTGACTCAGTTTTTCTTCAGCGCTGCCGCCGGCTTGCACCCCGCCCTTGGACAAGGTGAGCTTGTCACTGGCCGCGGCGCTTGGTGAGGCGTCTTTCAGCGTGCTTTGAACTTTGCCCGAGGCGGTACGACCGCCCGGTGCTATGTTGGCCTCTTTGGCTTTGTTGGCCAGTTGCTGGCGGTAGGCATCGAAGTCTTGGCTTTGCAGCAAGATGGACTTGCGCGCCTCGACGGGGTCCAGTGCCTGCGCCTGGTCGGCGCTGGGTAGAGACAGTTCTGCCCCGGCCAATAGCCGGTTCACGTTGTTGGCAACAAAGGCGTCAGGGTTGTTGCGCAACATGGCCAGCAGCATCTGGTCGAGTGAGACATTGACCGACTTGGCCTGCACTGCCAGAGCGCTGGCGGTGTCGCCGGCCTTGACTCTCAAGCGAGCGTCACCTGTGGCTGCAACTGCAACCGGCTTGGGCGCCGCTGTCGCAGGCGCCGAAGAGGCTGAAGCGGGGCTAGCCGGTGCCGGAACCGTTGGCGTTGGCGTTTCGGTCGCTACCGGGGGTGGCGTGGGTTCGGCCGCTGTTGCGGGCGCTTGCGGCACCGCCGGGGCCACCGGTGACACTGGCGGCTGCATGCTCGATGGCATGATAAGCAGTGTGAAGTCGCGCGTGATCCGGCCCGAAGCCCAGCTGATATCCAAAACCAGGTCTAAAAAGTTCACGGTCAGCGGCCGCCCGCCATTGATCTTGAGTACCGCGCGGCCCTCGGGAAGCAGTTGCAGGTTGAACGCTATTTCACTCAAAGCCGGCTGGTAATCGATGCCCATGGCCCTGAAGGTGGCCGCAGGCGCCACCGCCACCCTGAAACTGTTCGCGTCGGCCACGCTCACATCCCGCAGCTCAAGTTCTGCCCGCAGAGGCTCACCCAGCGCAGATTGCACTTGCAGGCGGCCCAGACTCAGCGCCTGCGCGCTGAAACCAGACAGGGCGCCCAGAATCAGCAGGGCCGCTGTTGCCAGCCAGCGCCATGTGGCCGGTGCGGCTACTGGAAGTCGGGTCATCAGGGCAGGCGAGTGATGCATGGTGAAAGCTCAGTTCTTAAGCAAAATCCGGAGCATGCGGCGCAGCGGTTCGGCCGCGCCCCACAAAAGTTGGTCGCCCACGGTGAAGGCGCCTACATAGTCAGCGCCCATCGCCAGCTTGCGCACACGCCCGACCGGGATCGTCATGGTACCGGTTACTGCCACGGGTGTCAGGTCGCGAATGCTGGCCTCGCGCGTGTTGGGCACCAACTTCACCCACTGGTTATCGGCGGCGATCATGGCTTCGATATCGGCCACGGGCACGTTTTTCTTGAGCTTGAAAGTCAGCGCCTGGCTGTGGCAGCGCATGGCACCAATGCGCACACAAAAGCCGTCAACCGGCACGGCTGGCGTGCCAAAGCCTTCGCCCTGGCCCAGAATCTTGTTGGTCTCGGCCATGCCTTTCCACTCTTCTTTGGACAGGCCCCAGCCAGGCTCGTCCTGGCTTTTTCCGACACCGAGGTCTTTGTCTATCCAGGGGATCAGCGAGCCGCCCAGGGGTACTACAAAGTTAGCGGTCTCAGCTGCAGTCAGGCTGCGCTGCTTGGCGGCGACCAGACGGTCGATCTCAAGAATGGAGCTTTTCGGGTCGTCCAGCAGTGCTTTGACTTCAGCGTTGAGCGTGCCGTATTGGGTGAGCAACTCGCGCATGTGCTGCGCGCCGCCGCCCGAGGCCGCCTGGTAAGTCTGCGTGCTCATCCACTCGACCAGACCCGCCTTGTAGAGCGCGCCCACGCCCATCAGCATGCAGCTGACGGTGCAATTGCCGCCAATCCAGTTTTTGCCGCCAGCGGCCAAGGCCTTTTGAATCACAGGCAAATTGACGGGGTCCAAAATGAGGACAGCGTCTTTGTCCATGCGCAGGGTGCTGGCAGCGTCAACCCAGTGGCCCTTCCAGCCGGCAGCGCGCAGCTTGGGGAACACTTCGCTCGTGTAGTTGCCGCCCTGGGCTGTGATGATGATCTCGCAGCGCTTGAGCGCGTCAATGTTGAAGGCGTCTTGCAGCGTGGTTTCGTTTTTGGCCAGGGCCGGGGCTTTACCGCCGGAGTTCGAGGTCGAGAAAAACAAAGGCTCGATCAGGGCGAAGTCGCCCTCGGTCTGCATGCGGTCCATCAATACGGATCCGACCATGCCGCGCCAGCCAACCAACCCTACTAACTTGCTCATTTCAACGCCCTTTCAGTTTTTTAAACAGTGCCAGACCTGGCTGTTTGCCCGGCTCGTCTGGCCGGGGGGCGCACGACGAACCAGACTGAATCAGTCCTTCGTGGTCGTGGTTTTGGTGGTGCATGCACGCGCACCTGCAACAGCCTTGAGGGCAGTTGCGGGGTTCAGCTTGAACAGATGGGCGTGAAACATGGCAATCATTGTAACGGCCTCTGGCTGAGCGCTGCCTGTCGGGGTGGGGCGCTGGCCCAAGGCCTTGGGCTGGCCGAGTTGGGTCAAGTTTTTGGGCTGCTTGCAAGTTGGAGAGCTTTTTTGAATATTTAAGAACTCATAAAAATCACTAATTTAAATTTATGAGTATTCAAGTTTATATTTCAAGACTTGGGTCCACTGCCTTAGGTTAATGGGGTCACAAAACGGTTCTACTGCGCCAGAAACCCGCCATCAATCGCCAGCGTGTGCCCCGTCACCATGCCGGCGGCGGGGCTGGCCAGGTAGATCACACCGCCTACGATTTCATCGACTTCGGCGATGCGGCCCATGGGCGTCATGGCTTCGATGCGGGCCATCAGCCCGGGCTGGGCGGTCAGGGACTCGATGAAGTCGGTGCGCACCCATGTGGGGGCGATGGCGTTGACGCGTATGCCTTCGCGCGCCCACTCGACGGCCAGCGAGCGGGTGAGGTTGACCACCGCGCCTTTGCTCGACTGATAAGAGATATTGGGGTAGAGCCCGCCGCCCGACAAGCCCATGATGGACGCGGTGTTGATGATGCAGCCGCGCTGGCGCTTGACCATGTGGCGCGCCGCCAGACGGGCGCACAAGAAAACGCCGGTCAGGTTGACGGCCAGCACGGCGTTCCAGTCTTTGAGTTC
>CAXNEG010000067.1:0-8527 GCA_964201305.1 Polaromonas sp. | reverse complement strand
TCTTCTGATGTCTTTGACCACCTGCTCTGCAGTGGCCTTGGGTTGATTGGATTTCAATTTCATCTTCACTCCTTAAGTTGAAAGATGAACCAAAACCCTCCTTTAATCAAGTACCCCTATTTGTCTCACACACGCTGACGTCGGACATTGACACCATTTGCCAGAGCGGCTTTGGCAATTGAGCTGTAAGTGACTCCAAAAACTTTGATCGATACACCTAGATATTTAACTGTATTGGGAGGCGACTCAAGCCCTAATGACTGCTCAATAGTCCAGCCCTTCTCAGAAAAGCGGTCGTACACCTTGCGGAAATCCAATCCAAAAGCAAGGGCAGCTTGTCTAATGCTTGGATATTTCTTCCCTTGAACAGTCACGCCAACTTCTTTGCCAGACCAAGAACGTTCAATTAATCCTGCGGCTTCCTCTGGTGTCCATTTCAATCTTGTGACTCTAAGATTAAAGACGCCTACATCTATGTTGAAGAACTCTGCCGCCTGTGCGCGACTTGGGAATTTTCTTCCGTTAACCGTAATTGGCTTGGTGAGACCAACCGCTCCGCCAATCGCGCTGTTGTAACCAGACTTTGTCGTATTCCTTTGAGCAATTTCGTTAATTTCCTGCTCTTGAAGTTGCTCGTATGAGGTGGCATCACTCCGTAAAAGTTGGATAGCAAAGGCGGCTTCACCGTATTTGCGAATTGCATTGGGAAGCGGCGCTTTTCGCCCTTTCCGAGCTGCCGCAAAGTGTTGCTTCAGGCGGTCTTCAAGCTTTCCTATTGTTAAGCCAATGTATTCTTTGTTGTTGTGGGCATTAGTAATTAAATAAATCTTATAGCCCTCAGCGTCTGGAATGGGCTCAATTCCCGTTAGGGAAGTCCGAGTGTTTTTCCACTTTACATCTCTTGCATGTCCCTCGTGATTTCTAAATCTGGGCGGCTCGGGCTCTATGCCTAGAGCTTGACGAAGACTCCAGCCTCGAGTCATACGTTTGGAAACGGTAGACCAAACTAATTCATGAGCGTTAGCCAGAGCTTCTTTTGATGGGTAGCGGGCGCCTTCAAATTCCACTATCTCGGCAGCGGCGCTGATCCGAGGTTTTAAGGCTCCTTTAGCTGCATCATCAAGTGAATACCCCCTGGCCAATCTGGCTCTGAGAGTTCCTCCTTCAATGCCAAGATCTAAGGCAAGCTCTTCTAGATTTGGATATTTCTTCCCTTCGAATTCAACAGCTGTGCCGTGACCAACACGTTTGGGTTTAGTGCTAACTCCAACAGCTTGTTCTGACGACCAGCCGTCACGAACTCGCCGAGCGACGGTCGAAGGGTGAATGCCAAAAGCGTTAGCTAACTCAAGTATTGAGTTGTATAAAACTCCATTGCAGGAGATTGGGCTGCTTTTTGCCATTTGTTCATTTCCTGTTGGTGTTAATTAATGGTAACAACAGGTAGGCATGCGACGACTAAATCAAAAGCGTCTAAATACACCAACTCTAATAAAAACTAGGATCCCCAGATAAGACGCAGCAGGGTGGCGTCATCTATTTTTTCCACGCGAGTCGGAACTCCCTTGACGCAGAGACAATTTTCAAAAAGCATTTTCGATTCACAGCAAACTTTTTTAATGAAGTCAGCTTCTGACAAAAAAGCACCCTCTGGTCGCCACTCAATACCGCTGAAGCTGTACCCGGTAACGCTGAAGCCTAAGAAAAACCTGTCTTCGCTGTTGGAGGTGACAGGAAGCAGCCAATAGCCTGGACAGATATCGGCGTCGTAGTCCGATTCAAGTGACTTGATCCGTTCACGTGCAAATTTAACTTTGGCACTTCGGGTCAACGTTAAAAGTTCATCTTCTTCCAAGCCCAGCATATCTGCCATTCCCTGTTCACTGATATGCATGTGAAGGTAGTTAATGGGCATGCCATTTCCGATGGGGTTGCCCACATCGTTTAGGTATCCCTCGTCAATCGCGTTAAAAAGCTCATCCACATTACCATGAAAGATATTTGTTTTGCGCTTGGTTTTAAGACCGCGCATAACCCGTTCAAAGGACTTCAGCAGCTCGCCTTGGACCAGAACTCCTCCGGGCCAATCACCCTTTAAAGGTAGAACAGAAATGTCCGGTTGCGAGGCCTTGGGCGGCTCAGCCTCCTCTGCCCTGCTGACATAAAGTTCGTAAAAGCTTTTGCCTGACTTCTGAGCTGTGATCTGGTTGCGGAGCATCTGAACAACCGGATCTTTCTCCCCTTTGCGTTTTATCAAGTCATCAAGTTGTTCTTGTAAAGTTCTCATGTTGACCAGTATATGGGTCACCTTATGGAGTGTCCATAACGTAGGGGGGCCTGGGGGGGCGGTGAGGAGAGGCCGATTGAACAAACTTACTGGCCAGGTCTATGGCTGGCTGAAGTCATGGGCAGCAATCTCAAGCGCAAGAAGAAGACATGAACCCAACTGAGGCAAGCGATTTTTTTGGGCATGCCTTTGGGTATGTAGAAACAAAAAACGCGCCCGAAGGCGCGTATTTACTTGATGACTGGCGGAGTGGACGGGACTCGAACCCGCGACCCCCGGCGTGACAGGCCGGTATTCTAACCAACTGAACTACCACTCCTGGTAGCGACAACGTTGCCGTTGTCTGCTTTTCGCTTTGATCACTTTGCAGTGATTCTGGCGACCCCACGGGGATTCGAACCCCGGTACTCACCGTGAAAGGGTGATGTCCTAGGCCTCTAGACGATGGGGTCAAACCTTGGACTTCCGGTGCAGGCTTTCAAGAGCCTGCCGAAACTCAACTAACTTTTCGACTGTTGGTGGAGGTAAGCGGGATCGAACCGCTGACCTCTTGCATGCCATGCAAGCGCTCTCCCAGCTGAGCTATACCCCCCTGCGGTTCAGGCTTCCCTAAACCAGTCGAGCTTCGAATTATAGCCCGATTTCGATGCGCTACATAAGCCCTGCTCCGCCTTTCAGCCGGTCTATGACCTCCTGGCGGGGCATGAGCTCGATCACGGCGTCCAGCGACGGGGTTTGCGGCGTGCCCAACAAGAGCACGCGAACTGGCATGGCCAATTGCGGCATTTTCAGGCCGACGTCTGTCAGCACTTGTTTGATGACAGCAGCAATGGCGGGTTTGTTCCACTCACAATCACTCAGGGCTTTAGCCAGGCTGGCCAGCGCGGGTTGTACGGCGGCGGTGACGTGCGTGGCCATGTCTTCAGGGCTGGCGACTGCGCCTTTTTCAATCAGGGTGATCCAGCCTGCCAGCTCGACCAGCGTGCTGCAACGGTCTTTGAACAAGGCGCAGGCCTTGAGCGTGCGGGCGGCTTCCAGGCTGACGCCTTGCTGCTGCAAAAAGGGCGCCACCAAGATGGCGAGCTGCTCGTCGGGCAGCGCCTTGAGGTGCTGCGAATTGACCCATCGCAGCTTGGTTTCGTCAAATTGCGCAGCGCTCTTGCCCAGGTGGTCCAGGTTGAACCACTGCACAAACTGTTCGCGGCTGAAGATCTCGTCGTCGCCGTGGCTCCAGCCCAGGCGGGCCAGGTAATTGACCATGGCGTCGGGCAGATAGCCTTCGGCAGCGTATTGCGTGACGGCCTTGGCACCGCTGCGCTTACTCATTTTGTCGCCCTGCTCATTGAGCACGGTCGGCAGGTGGGCGTAAACCGGAATATCTTTGCCCAAGGCTGTAAAGATGTTGATCTGGCGCGGTGTGTTGTTGACGTGGTCGTCACCACGAATGACGTGGGTGATCGACATATCGACATCGTCCACCACCACACAGAAGTTGTAGGTGGGCGTGCCGTCGGGCCGGGCGATCACCAGGTCGTCGAGTTCGTCGTTGCTGATCTCGATGCGCCCCTTGACCCTGTCGTCCCACACCACTGCGCCGCCTTGCGGGTTTTTAAAGCGCAGCACCGGTTGCACGCCGACAGGCACGGGCGGCAGGGTCTTTCCGGGTTCGGGCCGCCAAGTGCCGTCGTAGCGCGGCTTTTGTTTGGCTTCGGTCTGACGCTCACGCAGTGCGTCAAGTTCTTCGATGCTCATGTAGCAAGGGTAGACATGGCCGGCGGCCGCCAGCTCGGCCAGCACGGCCTTGTAGCGGTCCATGCGCTGCATCTGGTAATAAGGGCCTTCGTCGTAGTCCAGACCCAGCCAGCGCATACCTTCAATGATGACGTCGACCGAGGCCTGGTTGGAGCGCTCGAGGTCGGTGTCTTCAATGCGCAATATGAAAGCGCCGCCGGTGGCGCGAGAAAAGGCCCAGGGGTACAGCGCAGAGCGAATATTGCCAAGATGAATGAAGCCGGTGGGGGAAGGCGCAAAGCGGGTGCGGGTGGGCGTCATGTCAAAGCGTTTCCAAACCACGCGCCAGATCGGCCTTGAGGTCGTCAATGTGCTCCAGCCCGACCGCCACGCGGATCAGCGATTGAGAGATGCCCGCTGCCTGACGCTGCACTTCGCTCAATCGCCCGTGCGAGGTGGTGGCCGGGTGGGTGATGGTGGTCTTGGTGTCTCCCAGGTTGGCAGTGATGCTGCAAAGTTGAGTGCTGTCGATCACATGAAAAGCGTTTTTCCGGGCCGCTTCAGCGCCCTCAGCCTTGACGTCAAAGGACAGCACAGCGCCGCCCTTGCCCGACTGCTGCTGCATGGCCAGCGCATGCTGAGGGTGTGACTTCAGGCCGGGGTAATAGACGCGCGCCACTTGTGGCTGCGCTTGCAGCCAGGTGGCCAGCGCCAGCGCGCTGTCGCTTTGCGCGTGCATGCGGATGGAAAGCGTTTCCATGCCTTTGAGCACCACCCAGGCGTTGAAGGGCGACAGCGTCATGCCGGCGCTGCGCATCACGGGCACGAACTTTTCTTCAATCAGTTTTTGGGGGCCGCAGATGGCGCCGGCAATCACGCGGCCCTGGCCGTCCAGGTACTTGGTGCCAGAGTGGATGATGATGTCAGCGCCCATGCTGACCGGCTGCGACAGCGCGGGCGAGCAAAAGCAGTTGTCCACCGCCAGCCAGGCACCGGCGGCATGCGCGATATCAGCCAGCGCGCGGATGTCGCAGACTTCGGTCAGCGGGTTGGTCGGCGATTCGGCAAAAAGCAGTTTGGTGTTGGGCTTCATGGCCGCTTGCCACTCGGCCAGGTCGGTCTGCGAGACAAAGCTGCTCTCAACGCCGAATTTGCCGAACTCGGTGCCAAGTAGCTTGATGGTTGAGCCGAACACAGACTGCGAGCAGATCACATGGTCACCCGCCTTAAGCAGACCCATGCACATCAGCATGATGGCCGCCATGCCGCTGGACGTTCCGATGCAGGCTTCGGTGCCTTCCAGAGCTGCCAAACGACGCTCCATGCTGGTCACCGTGGGGTTGGTGAAGCGCGAATACATGTAACCGTCTTCTTCGCCGGCAAAGCGGCGGCGCGCTGTTTCGGCGTCGGGCTGTACAAAGCTGCTGGTCAGGTACAGGGCTTCGGAGTTCTCGCCGAACTGGCTTTTGTCTTCGGCCGTGCGAACGGCCAGCGTGTCACGGTGCAAGTTCGGGGGTAGTTTTTTGGAGCTCATGGTTTCAAGCCTTCTCAAGCTTCTTGCGGGTTGGGCAGGGCCAGACGCGACACATCCACACCACCTTCTTCGCTGCCGTCCACGCGCTCAGCGTTCATGCGGGCAATCGTCTCGGGTGTGATGTCGCCGGTGATGTAGACGCCGTCAAAGCAAGAGGCGTCAAAGCCGTCGAGCTTGGGATTGAGCGAGCCGATGGCGCGCTTCATGCCTTCGATATCCTGGTAGATCAGCGCGTCGCAACCGACGGCGACACGGATTTCTTCGATGGTTCTGTCATGCGCCACCAGCTCGGTGGCAGTGGGCATGTCGATGCCATACACATTGGGAAAGCGTACCGGCGGCGCGGCGCTGGCCAGATAGACCTTGCGCGCGCCGGCGTCGCGCGCCATCTGTACGATCTCACGGCTGGTGGTGCCGCGCACGATGGAGTCGTCCACCAGCAGCACATTGCGGCCTTTGAATTCGCTGGCGATCACGTTGAGCTTTTGGCGCACCGACTTCTTGCGCACGCCCTGCCCCGGCATGATGAAGGTGCGGCCGACGTAGCGGTTTTTGACAAAGCCTTCGCGGTAAGGGATGCCCAGCAAATGCGCCAGTTGCGTGGCGCTCGGGCGGCTGGACTCGGGGATCGGGATGATGACATCAATCTCGTTGGGCGGCACCGTCGAGATGACACGCTTGGCCAGCGTCTCGCCTAAATTCAAGCGCGCCTGGTAAACCGAAATTCCGTCGAGTACCGAGTCGGGCCTGGCCAGGTACACAAACTCAAAAATGCAGGGCTTGAGCTGCGGGTTTTCGGCGCATTGCTGGGCATGCACCTGGCCTTGCATGTCCACAAAGACCGCCTCGCCGGGGGCAATGTCACGCTCAAACTGGTGCGAGGTACCTTCTAGCGCCACAGACTCGCTGGCCACCATGACAGTGCCGCCCTGCTCGTTCTGGCCGCGGCCTAGGCACAAGGGGCGGATGCCAAACGGGTCGCGAAAAGCCAGCAGGCCGTGACCGGCGATCAGCGCCACCACGGCGTAGGAGCCCTTGATGCGCTTGTGCACGCCGCGCACGGCGGCAAACACATCGACGGGTTTGAGAGGCAGGCCACGCGTGGTTTTTTCCAGCTCGTGCGCCAGCACGTTGAGCAGCACTTCAGAGTCGCTGTCGGTGTTGATGTGGCGATGGTCGGTGGTGAACAGCTCGGCCTTGAGCACGGCCGCATTGGTCAGGTTGCCGTTGTGCGAGAGCACCAGACCGAAGGGCGCGTTGACATAAAAAGGCTGCGCTTCATCTTCGCTGAAGGCGTTGCCCGCCGTCGGGTAACGCACCTGCCCCAGGCCGACATTGCCCGGCAGGGCGCGCATATTGCGGGTGCGAAAAACGTCGCGCACCATGCCCTTGGCCTTGTGCATGAAAAATTTACGGTCCAGCTGCGTAACAATGCCCGCCGCGTCCTGGCCCCGGTGCTGCAACAGCAAAAGGCCGTCATAGATCAGCTGGTTAACCGGAGCGTTACTGACAACACCAACTATTCCGCACATGATGAACCATTCATAAATTAACTCAAAAAGCGGGAGAACTGCATCGGCAACAGCGGCTTTAAAACGTTCAGGGCCGAAGTTAAAACCAAGGCGCCTCGGGATGCCTGCCACCAGTCACTGCCCTTGAAAGGCGTCATGTTCACGGCCACCGTCACAGCCAACAGCAAGACCATACCGCGCAACACGCCAAACAAGGCGCCCAGCAAGCGGTCAGCCGGGCGCAAACCGGCGGCGGTTACCAGTTTTCGCATGAGCGAGGCCAGCAGCCCGGCGGCAAAAACCGACGCAATAAACGTCAGCACAAAAGCCGCCCCGAACTTCATGGCCGCCGACAAAGTGGACAAAGGCAGCAAGTCGGCCACCCAGGGTGCCAGCCACTGCGCCGCAAAAAAAGCCGTTATCCAGCCGAGCACCGACAAAACCTCAAACACCAGGCCGCGCCAAGCGCCGAGCAGCAAGGACAAGGCCAGCACCGTCAGCAAGACCCAGTCGGTCGGCGACACGGTGCTCATGAACGCCAGGAAATTTGTGTCTGACAAGCCCGGCCTTTAAAAACTACAGACTGAGAATGGTGGCCGGCAGATCAAGCGCCTTGATCTTGAGGGCGGCCTGGTCAGCCTCTGCCTTGCTGGCAAAAGGCCCGACACGCACGCGCGTGCGCTTGCCGTCCTTGCTGTCAGCCACCTGCGTATAGGTTTTAAGGCCGGCTTTTTCAAGCTTGAGGCGCACTTCCCTGGCCTTGGCTGCGTCGGCAAAAGCGCCCACTTGCACCACCAGGCGCAACTCCGCGGCCACATTGGCGCCGGCCACTGGTTTGTCTTCTAAAAGTGCTTTGGCACGCGCGCTGTCTTCTGCAACGCGGGGAGCTGCAGGTGCTGCAGCGACAGGGACGGCGGGGACGGCAGGCACAGGCGTGGCCGCTGGCGTCACGCTGGCGACTGCCGCAGGCGGCGCCACAGGCGCAGGGTCTGGTGCCGGCGTCGCAGGCGCAGCGCTGGGTGCGGCCGAGGGTATTGCGGGCGCCAGGGGCTTAACGCTTTGCCTGGCCGGAATCTCAATGGCGATATCCACCGGAATCGGCCGCGGTTGCGAGTCAAACAAAAGCGGAAAGCCGACCACGCCGACCAGCACCAGCACGGCTGCGCCAATCAGTCTGTGCTTGGCGCGCTTTCGCACGGTATCCAGATTTTCGGCGGGCACACCGGACTGGGATTGTGAGGAGGAGCCGCCCCGGCGGAGGTTGAAAAACGACATGGTCGTGCCTGTGTCCGTTGGAGTTGTGTTGTTCAGGCTAGCGCGATGGCCACCAGCCTTGGGGTCTTTTTCAGGCCAGGTGCTGCGCCGTTAAACGGGGCACGCCGTCCTTTAAAACACCACCCACCGTATAGAAGGAGCCGAAAACGACAATTCTATCAGCGGGGTCGGCCGCAGCGACGGCGGCGG
>CAXNEG010000066.1:0-8552 GCA_964201305.1 Polaromonas sp. | reverse complement strand
TCACACGAACGAGTTACCAAGCCGGTACAAGGGCTGCGTACCGTATGCGCAGCTTGCCGCGCAAGAGGCCATTAAGTGGCAGCACGTTTTTGCAAAATCTCAAAAGCCGGCAGCGTCTTGCCTTCCAGCACTTCCAGAAAAGCGCCGCCGCCTGTAGAGATGTAGTCCACCTGTTTGTCGATGCCGTACTTGGCAATCGCGGCCAGCGTGTCGCCACCGCCGGCAATCGAAAACGCGCTGCTCTCGGCAATGGCGCGGGCAATGCCTTCGGTGCCTTTGGCAAATGCGTCAAACTCAAACACGCCGACCGGGCCGTTCCAGACGATGGTGCCGGCCGCCTTGAGCATGGCCGCCAGACGCGCTGTGGTGACCGGGCCGATGTCCAGAATCAGGTCGTCGTCAGCCACCTCGGCAGCGGCTTTCACGGTGGCCACGGCGTCGGCTGCAAAGGTCTTGGCGGTGACCACGTCGGTCGGGATCGGCACATCGGCGCCGCGCGCCTTCATGGCGGCGATCACGGCCCGGGCGTCGTCCAGCAGGCCGGGCTCGGCCAGGCTTTTGCCGATGCCAAGGCCGGCAGCCAGCATGAAGGTGTTGGCAATGCCGCCGCCCACAATGAGCTGGTCCACCTTGCCGGCCAGCGCCTGCAAAATGGTTAATTTGGTCGAGACTTTGCTGCCTGCCACGATGGCCACCAGCGGCCGTCGCGGCTGGGCCAGCGCCTTGGCAATCGCGTCCATCTCAGCGGCCAGCAGCGGGCCGGCGCAAGCCACTTTGGCAAACTGCGCGATACCGTAGGTTGAGGCCTCGGCGCGGTGCGCCGTGCCAAACGCGTCATGCACAAAAATATCGCAGAGCGCGGCCATCTTGCGGGCCAGCGCTTCGTCATTTTTCTTTTCGCCAGGGTTCACGCGGCAGTTCTCCAGCATGACGATCTGGCCGGGCTGCACGGCCACGCCCTCGGTCCAGTGGGCCACCAGCGGGATCTCGCGCTGCATCAACTCTCCCAAGCGCTGGGCCACCGGCGCCAGCGAATCGGCCGGCTTGAAAGCACCTTCGGTGGGGCGACCCAGGTGCGAGGTCACCATCACCGCCGCACCGGCGTCCAGCGCCATTTGCAGGCACGGTACTGAAGCGCGGATGCGGGTGTCTTCGGTGATGCGGCCGCTGTCGTCTTGCGGCACGTTCAGGTCGGCGCGGATGAACACGCGCTGGCCTGCCACCTGGCCGCTGGCGCAAAGATCAGAAAAGCGGATGAAGTTCATGGCGAGGCTCGCTGGCAAAAAAGCAAAAACAGTTTGAAAGGCAGCTGAAAAATCGAGATTGTAGAAGTCGCTGCTTACCAGCCCAGGCCCACATGCAGCGGCAAATACACCGCCATGCCGACGATGATGGTGCCCAGCAAATCGCGTCGCCAGTAGTACCAGGCCAGGCCGGCCAGCACGGCAAAAATGCGCGCGTCCTGCCAGGTGGCGATCAACTGGCCTTGTGTCATCACCATTTCAGGCACGATCACTGCCGACAGCGCTGCAATCGGCGCGTAATGCAGGCCGCGTTGGGCCCAGCCTGGCAAGGTCCAGGGCTTGCTGGAAAACAAAAAGAAGCAGCGTGTGAGCACCGTGACGCAGGCCATGCCGGCGATGGTGGCCACGGTGTAGAAATCGGTTTGGTTCATGAGCATGAGTTGTCAGTCTGGGTTGCCGGGGTGCTCCGGTCGGCGCTGCGGCATTTTTTCCAGCATCAGACAGGCGGCCACGGCAGCGGCAATCGCCACCAGGATGTTGAGTTTGAGGGGCAGGGCAAAGGCGGCAACGGCCGCCGCACCGGCCACGCCTGCCGACACGGCACGCAGGCGCGTGGTGGCCAGCGAACACAAGATGCCCAGCAGCGCCAAAATGGCAGCAAAGCCCAGGCCCCAGGACAGCGGGATCGAATGCGCCAGCACGATGCCCAACAGGCTGGGCCCCACCCAGGCTGTCCAGCTCATGGCGGCGTTGCCGGCCAGGTAGGCTTCTTGTGCGCGGCGAGTCAGCGCTTCATCGCTGGGATGCGGATAGCGTTTGGTGAACAGCACATAGCTCAGATCGGCCGTGAAAAAACCACTGACCAGTCGCTGCCATAAAGGCTGGTGCATCAGGTAAGCGCGCAGATGGGCGCTGAAAACAATGAAGCGCAGGTTCACGCAAAAACAGGTGGCCAGAATCACCCACATGGGTGCGCCCGCCGCCAGCAGCGGAATGGCCGCCAGCTGTGAGCTGCCGGCAAACACCAGCAAGGTCATCAGTACCGCTTCAAAGCCACTCATGCCCGACTTGGCCATGGCGACGCCGGTCATCAGCCCCCAGGCCGCCAGACCGGGCGCCACGCTGGCCATGTCTTTCAAGCCAAGACGGAATTCAGGGTGTTTGAACAAGGCAGTCAAAAAGAGCTCATTTCAATGTGTCTGTCTGGTTTGCTGCTGCAAAAATCTGACCGGGGTGCAGCGCAAAGCCATGCAAAAAGTCAGCAGCCTCCAGCGGTTTACCGCCTGCTTTTTGCAGCCGTGTGGCGCGCAGCACGCCGGATGCCGTGGCGATGTCGACACCTTCAGCGCTGACAGCGAGAACTTCCCCTGGCTGAGCGGCCCGTGAGTGCGGCTGCAGCGCCTGGGCGCGCCAGAACTTGATGGTCTCGCCGCCCAGCACGCTGCTGGCCACCGGAAAAGGGTTGAAGGCACGCACACGGCGCGCCAGCGTGGTGGCCGGCTGCGTCCAGTCGAGCGCGGCTTCGCGCTTGTCGATCTTGTGCGCGTAGCAAACGCCGTCTGCAGCTTGGGCCACACCTTGCAAAGCGCAGCTTTGCGCCTGTTGCAAGGCCTGCACGATCAGGCTGGCGCCGAGTGCGGCCAGCGCATCGTGCAGTGACTCAGTGGTGTCCTGCGGGGCGATGGGCAGTGTTCGCGTTAGCAGCATATTGCCGGTGTCCAGCCCGGCGTCCATTTGCATGATGGTGACGCCGGTCTCTGTGTCACCCGCTTCAATGGCCCGGTGAATGGGCGCGGCGCCGCGCCAGCGCGGCAACACCGACCCGTGAATGTTCAAACAGCCTAGCCCTGGCAGGTCGAGCACCCACTGCGGCAGGATCAGGCCGTAGGCGGCGACCACCATCACGTCGGCGCGGGCTGTTTCAATGGCGGCGCGGGCGGCGGCCGCGTCCTCGGGGTATTTGCCGTCCATGCGCAGGCTGCGAGGCTGGGCGATGGGGATCTGGTGGGCCTGAGCCCACTGTTTGACGGCAGAGGCTTGCAACTTCATGCCGCGGCCTGCGGGACGATCGGGCTGTGTGAGCACCAGGGCGATTTCAAAGCCGGCCTCGTGCAAATGCGCTAAAGCCACGCGGGCGAATTCAGGGGTACCGGCAAAGATGACGCGCATGCGTCGATTCTAGGTGGCCGCCTGGATGGCGGCGGCCTCAAGGTCGTCTTAGCCTGCAGCGTCGCGCTCTTCGTCTTTCTTTTGTTTGACCAGCTTGGTCTTGATGCGGTTGCGCTTGAGCGGCGAAAGGTATTCAACAAACACCTTGCCCAGCAAATGGTCCATCTCGTGCTGAATGCAGACCGCCAGCATGCCTTCGGCTTCGTAAATTTGCGACTGGCCGTCCAGGTTGAGTGCCTGCACCTTCACTGCCATAGAGCGCTCAACGCCGTCGTAGATGCCGGGCACCGACAGGCAGCCTTCTTCGCCGAGCCGGGTTTCTTCGCTGCGCCACACCAGCTCGGGGTTAATTAACACCATGGGCTCGTCGCGTTTTTCGCTCACGTCAATGACGATCAGGCGCTCATGCACGTCCACCTGTGTGGCCGCCAAGCCAATGCCGGCGGCTTCGTACATGGTTTCAAACATGTCACTCACCAGTTGAGACAGGCGTTGGTTGACATCGGCCACCGGCTTGGCGACGGTGTGCAGGCGAGGGTCCGGGTATCGAAGAATGGTCAGTTGGGTCATCGGGCGTGGGGTCTGAAAAAAGCAGGCCCCATTTTCGGTCAGATTGGCACGCTTGGCCGGCCAAAGGTCAGATCATTCTATTGAACTCATTTTTAAACTTATTGGCGCTTTAAAAGGAAATAAATTAATCTATAGGTACTCATTTAATTCAACCCGAGGACGCCGCATGTTTAGCTACCAATTGAGCAGCGATGAGACCAATGAAATAAGCGCCTGGCTGCGGCTGTCCCTGACAGAGGGTGTTGGCAACGAAACCGCGCGGCAGTGGCTGGCGGCTTATGGCCTGCCGCAAGGGATTTTTGAAGCCGACCCGGACGCTTTGAGTAGGCCTGCATGCGAGCGCTTGCGCCGCGCCATCGAGACCGTGCCCGAGGCCTTGCCGGCGCTTTTGGCCTGCACCCTGGACTGGCTGGCGCAAGGGCAGGACCGCTGCATTGTGACGCTGGGTGATGCCCATTACCCTTCATCTCTGCTTAACATCTCAGACCCGCCGCTGATGCTTTACATGATGGGCAGCCTCGTACCCAGGCCCGAAGCGAGCGCCAGCCAAGGCTTGGCCGGCATGCCCTGTCTGGCCATCGTCGGCAGCCGCAACCCGACGCCGCAAGGTCAGATCAATGCGACGCAATTTGCCCAGGCTTTGGGCGCTGCGGGTTGGTGTGTGGTGTCGGGCCTGGCCATGGGGGTGGACGGTGCGGCGCACGAGGGTGCTTTGAACGCCGGGGGCTACACCGTGGCGGTGGTCGGCACGGGGCTGGACCGGGTGTATCCCCGCAAGCACCTGGCGCTGGCGCACCGCATTGCAGAGCGGGGCCTGATCGTCAGTGAGTTTGCGCTCGGCACGCCGCCACTGACAGCCAATTTCCCCAGGCGCAACCGCTTGATTGCCGGCCTGAGCCAGGGCACCCTGGTCATTGAAGCGGCGCCCCAGTCGGGCTCGCTCATCACAGCAAGGCTGGCCGCCGAGCAGGGCAAGGAGGTGTTTGCCATACCCGGCTCAATCCATTCGCCGCTGTCACGGGGTTGCCACCTGCTCATCAAGCAAGGTGCCAAGTTGGTGGAGTCCGCGCAGGACGTGCTCGAAGAGTTGCCTGCACTGCCCAGCAAGTTGCTAACGCCCGAGATTTGCGGGGACGCCCGGCCGCCGGACGGCACCCCGGCGCTTGACGCGCAGCCGGATCCTTCCCTGTTGCGCGCGTTGGGCTTTGACCCTGCCAGTCTGGACGAATTGCAGGCCCGCACCGGCTTAGCGACGGCCGCCTTACAGGCGCAATTGCTGGGGCTGGAGATGGATGGCGATCTAGCCCGGTTGCCGGGCGGGAAATTTGTACGCGTTGCCAAGGGCTGAATCGGCCGCATGTTAAAAACTTGCGTTATATTGGGGTCATATGTTTGAAGTGCTGGTGTACGTTTATGAAAATTATTGGCAAGGTGACGCCTGCCCGGCGCCGCGCCAGTTAAGCCGCAAGTTGATCGCCGCCGGCTTTGAGACCGACGAGATTGAAGCGGCGCTGACCTGGCTCAGCGGCCTGCAAGCGGCGGCCCACAACACCCGCGCCAGTGGCCTGAGCAAAGAAGACTCCGCCCCCCGCCCCGAGCACCCTGTTTTGTTGCAAGCGCAATCGGCCGACAGCATGCGTGTTTATTCTGTGGCTGAGCAAGACCACCTGGGCGCCGAGACACTGGGCTTTGTGAGCTTTTTAGAGTCGGCCGGTGTGTTGCCGCCGAACATGCGTGAGATCGTCATGGACCGCGCCATGGCCGCCCCCGGCGACCCGCTGGACCTCGACGATCTGAAAATCATTGTGCTCATGGTTTATTGGAGCGTGGGCGAAGAACCCGACGCTTTGGTGCTGGACGAACTTTGCGAAGACGCTCACTACCGTGTGGCGCATTGAAGCGCCGTCACCCGGTCACAAAAAAGCCCGCTGTCAGCGGGCTTTTTTGTGACCGGGTGCAGCTGCCTCAGACAGTGGCGCCCGCGTTCGGGTCGTTCGGGTCTTCGTCTTTTTTGCTGGTGGGCTTGATCAGGTCTTCGCGCTTGATGCCCAGCCACATGGCAATCGCCGCCGCCACAAACACCGACGAGTAAATGCCGAACAAAATGCCGATGGTCAGCGCCATCGCAAAGTAGTGCAGCGTCGGGCCGCCGAACAGCAACATGGACAGCACCATGATCTGCGTCGAGCCGTGCGTGATGATGGTGCGGCTGATGGTGGAGGTGATGGCGTTGTCAATGATCTCCACCGTCTGCATCTTGCGAAAGCGCCGGAAGTTCTCACGAATCCGGTCAAAAATCACCACCGACTCGTTGACCGAGTAACCCAGTACCGCCAGCACCGCAGCCAGCACGGCCAGTGAGAACTCCCACTGAAAGAATGCAAAAAAGCCCAGGATGATGATGACGTCATGCAAGTTGGCAATGATGGCCGCCACAGCGTATTTCCACTCGAAGCGAAAAGCCAGATAAACCATGATGCCGACCACCACCATGGCCAGAGCTTTGAGTCCGTCTTGGGCCAGTTCTTCGCCAACCTGCGGGCCGACGAACTCTGTGCGGCGCAGTTCTACCTGGGCGTCCTGCGCTTTGAGCGCAGTCATGACACGCTCGCTTTGCTGCGCCGTGCTCACGCCTTTTTGCGCGGGCAGCCGGATCATCACTTCGCGTGCGGAGCCGAAGGTCTGCACTTGCACATCGGTAAAGCCTAAGCTGGCGACGGTGTCGCGCACCTTGCCGACGTCAGCCGCCTGCGTGTAGCCCACTTCCATGACGGTGCCGCCGGTGAACTCCACCGACAGGTGCAAGCCGCGCGAGAACAGAAAAAACACCGCCAGCACAAAGGTGGCCAAAGAAATGACGTTGAAAATCAGGGCATGCCGCATGAACGGTATGTCCTTGCGGATTTTGAAAAACTCCATGGCTTGCTCTTTTCTGTCGGGTCGGGTTCAGGAGGCTGAAGGCAGTGTGCTGCGCGCCGGCTTGTCGCCTGCCGCCGCATCAGGCGCAGGGCGCCAGATGGTGCCGATGGAGACGGACTTGAGTTTTTTCTGCCGTCCGTACCAGAGGTTGACCAGGCCGCGCGAGAAGAACACGGCCGAGAACATGCTGGTCAAAATGCCGATGCAGTGCACCACCGCAAAGCCACGCACCGGACCCGAACCGAAAGCCAACAAGGCCAGACCGGCAATCAAGGTGGTGATGTTCGAATCCAAAATGGTGGCCCAGGCACGCTCGTAGCCGACCTGGATGGCGGCTTGCGGCGCAGCGCCGTTGCGCAGCTCTTCGCGCACACGTTCGTTGATCAACACATTCGAGTCAATCGCCATGCCCAGGGCCAGCGCCATGGCGGCCATGCCCGGCAGCGTCAGCGTGGCCTGCAGCATGGACAGCACGGCGATCAGCAGCAGCAAGTTGACACCCAGCGCCAGACCTGAGAACAGGCCGAAGAGCATGTAGTAAGTGGCCATGAAAGCAACGATCACCAGAAAGCCCCAGATCACGCTGGAAAAACCCTTGGCAATGTTTTCCGCGCCCAGGCTCGGACCAATGGTGCGCTCTTCAATGATGTCCATGGGTGCGGCCAGCGAGCCGGCGCGCAGCAGCAGCGCCAGGTCGTTGGCTTCGCTCACGTTCATGGTACCGGAGATCTGGAAGCGGTTACCCAGCTCGCTTTGAATCACGGGTGCGGTCAGCACCTCGCCCTTGCCTTTTTCAAACAGCAAGATGGCCATGCGCTTCTTGACGTTTTCACGGCTGACGTCGCGCATGATGCGCCCGCCCTTGGCGTCCACAGTCAGGTCCACTTTGGGCTGCTGGTTTTGTGAGTCAAAGCCGGGCTGGGCATCGGTCAGGCTGTCGCCGGTCAGGATGACCTGCTTCTTGACGATGACCGGGCGGCCGTTGCTCTCTAAAAAGCGCTCGGAGCCGAAGGGCACGATGCCGCCGCCGCTTTCGGCGGCACGGGCCTCGGCGCTTTCATCGACCAGGCGCATTTCCAGCGTGGCGGTGCGTCCCAGAATATCCTTGGCCTTGGCCGTGTCCTGCACGCCGGGCAGCTGCACCACGATGCGGTCCAGCCCCTGCTGCTGAATCACCGGTTCGGCCACGCCGAGTTCGTTGATGCGGTTGTGCAGCGTGACGATGTTTTGCTTGAGCGCTTGATCCTGCACGCTGCGGGCGGCTTGCGGCTTGATGCTCGCTGAGAGCTTGAACTCGCTGCCATCGGGCGCACCCGTTGCTTGCAGGTCGGCGAACTGGTCTTGAATCAAGCGGCTGGTAGCGTCCAGCGTGGCCTGGTCGCGCACGCGGATTTCAATGCTCTGGCCATTGCGGCTGATGCCGCCGTGGCGTATGTTCTTCTCGCGCAGCACCAGACGCAAGTCGCCGGCCAGCGATTCAGCCTTCTTGGTCAGCGCCGCCTGCATGTCCACTTGCAGCATGAAGTGCACGCCGCCACGCAAGTCCAGGCCCAGGTACATGGGTTGCGCGTTCAGCGCAGTCAGCCAGGCCGGTGAGCGCGACAGCAGGTTCAGCGCCACCACATAAGCAGGCTCGGCCGGGTTGGGGAT
>CAXNEG010000065.1:0-8553 GCA_964201305.1 Polaromonas sp. | reverse complement strand
TTCCTGGAAGCGATTGACCGCACAGCGATTCTCGAGACGGTACGCACCGGCTCCAGCGGCATTGGCCGGGGTGAGAGAATCCTTCGGATCTGATATTTGAACAATCCGCGCGCGCGTTTTCGACAGGCGGGGCGCGAACGGATTTCTTGTGGCGACATACGTAAGCATTCGCCCTCAGCCTGTCGATGGGCATTTTCGCCGCCACCACTTCTGGAGATAAGAATGAAAGTTTTCTACGACAAAGATTGCGACCTGAGCCTGATCAAGGGCAAGACCGTGGCCATCATCGGTTACGGCAGCCAGGGCCATGCGCACGCACAAAATCTGAACGACAGCGGCGTGAAGGTCGTAGTCGGTCTGCGCAAAGGTGGCGTGTCGTGGGACAAGGTTGGCAAAGCCGGCTTGAACGTGATGGAAGTCAACGACGCTGTCAAAGCCGCTGATGTGGTCATGATCTTGTTGCCCGACGAACAAATCGCCGAGGTATACACCAACAATGTCGCCCCGAACATCAAGCAGGGCGCTTCTCTGGCCTTTGCCCATGGCTTCAACGTTCATTACAACCAGGTTATTCCGCGGGCAGACCTCGACGTCTGGATGGTCGCACCGAAGGCTCCGGGCCACACCGTACGCAACACGTACACCCAGGGTGGCGGCGTGCCGCACCTGGTCGCTGTTCACCAGGACAAGAGCGGCAAAGCCCGCAACCTGGCGCTGAGCTATGCCATGGCCAACGGTGGCGGCAAGGCCGGCATCATCGAGACCAACTTCAAAGAAGAGACTGAAACCGACCTGTTTGGTGAGCAAGCTGTTTTGTGCGGCGGTGCTGTGGAGCTGATCAAAATGGGTTACGAAACCCTGGTCGAAGCCGGCTACGCCCCTGAGATGGCCTACTTTGAATGCCTGCACGAACTCAAGCTGATCGTCGACCTGATTTATGAAGGCGGCATTGCCAACATGAACTACTCGATTTCGAACAACGCCGAGTACGGCGAGTACGTGACCGGCCCTGAAGTCATCAACGAAGAGTCTCGCGCTGCCATGCGCAATGCGCTCAAGCGCATTCAGAACGGTGAATACGCCAAGATGTTCATCCTGGAAGGCCGCACCAACTACCCGAGCATGACCGCTCGCCGCCGCAACACGGCCGACCACAGCATCGAAGTGGTGGGCGCCCAGTTGCGCGCCATGATGCCGTGGATCGCCAAAAACAAGCTCGTCGACCAGACGCGCAACTGATGCCTGGCGGGCCCGGCGGCCCGCCTTGGTGTCAAAACGGCCGCGCAAGCAATTGCGCGGTTTTTTTTCGAAAGTTCCCATACCAAGCAGCCACAAAGGCGCAGGGTTTTCCTTTGTTATCCTTGGTGCATGATCAAAAACTGTCTCCGCCTTCTAAATACGGCCATGCCTGGGGTGCCTAGCGCCCAGACAGCAGCAGGCGAACTGGCGGTCAATACTGCCTGGAGCGTGTCCCATGAGTAACCTTGACAGGCCTGATCAGGTTCCTGCTGAAGTGGCCCCGCGAAAGCCCGGCAAGGGTCTTTATGTGTTGCCGAACTTGTTCACGCTGGCCGCTCTTTTTGGTGGTTTTTATGCCATCGTAATGGCCATGAACGGTCATTTTGACCAGGCTGCGATCGGTGTTTTCTGTGCGATGGTGCTGGACAGCCTAGACGGCCGCGTTGCGCGCATGACCAACACCCAAAGCGCTTTCGGCGAACAAATGGACTCTTTGTCCGACATGGTGTCTTTTGGTGCGGCACCTGCCTTGATCGCGTACGTGTGGGGTCTCACCAGCTTAGGCCGTTGGGGCTGGATTGCCGCTTTTGTTTATTGCGCTTGTGCGGCGCTGCGACTGGCGCGCTTTAACGTCAATACTGGCGTGGTCGACAAAAGCTACTTTCAGGGTCTGCCTTCACCGGCTGCGGCTGCTCTGGTGGCCGGTTTCATCTGGCTGATGGCAGATGCCGGTGTCAAGGGTTATGAAGTGCGCTGGTACATGTTTGCCCTGATGCTGTATGCCGGCCTGACCATGGTCACCAACGTCCCTTTTTACAGCTTCAAAGACGTCAGCATCAAGCGCAGCGTGCCTTTTGTGGTGATTGTGCTGATCGCACTGGGTATCGCCGTCATCAACATTGATCCGCCAACCGTGATGTTCGGCCTGTTCGTTTTGTACGGTTTATCTGGCTACGCTTTGTATGGCTGGCGCAAAACCAAAGGTTTGCAGACCAGCATGATTTCCACATCCACGGATGAACCTGAAGAGCGCGACCTTCACAAATGAGCCCGGGTGAAATTTTTTGTGATACATTGTCTTTTATGAATTTGTTGAGTCTGTCGCTACTTCTATCTCCCTCTGGGCGGAGACGGTAGCGCGCACGCGTCAACCATCAACGGCCCGTTTGCAACAGCATCGGGCCGTTTTTTATTGGCCGTTTGATTTTTACCCTTGCGAGAACCCTATGTTGATAAATCCTTCGAGCACACACAAGGTCTTACCCCCGCAATTGAGCAAGCGCCACGGGTGCGATACGGTTCTGAAGGCTTCGCTTCAAGTCATTTTTCGGGTTTGCTGCGCACCCAGAGCGGACAGGGTCAGCCGGTCATCCGGCGCTACCATGACGGTTTGACTCAGCCTCAACACCCGGACGCTTCAGCCAGCTAATTTTGTATTTTTGTTTTCCAGAGGACTTGCTATGACCGATAAATTGATCATTTTCGACACCACTTTGCGCGACGGCGAGCAGTCCCCCGGCGCTTCCATGACGCGCGATGAAAAACTGCGCATTGCCCGCCAACTCGAGCGCCTTAAGGTGGACGTGATCGAGGCCGGCTTTGCTGCCAGTTCCAACGGCGACTTTGATGCGGTGCAGGCCATCGCCAATGCAATCAAAGACGCGACGATTTGCTCGCTGTCGCGCGCCAATGACCGCGATATCTCACGTGCCGCCGAAGCGCTCAAGGGCGCTCGCTCAGCGCGCATTCACACCTTCATCGCCACCAGTGCCTTGCACATGGAGAAAAAACTCCGTATGACGCCCGAGCAAGTGCTCGAGCAGGCCAAGCTGTCGGTGCGTTTTGCCCGTAATCTGGTGGGGGACGTTGAGTTCAGCCCCGAAGACGGTTACCGCAGCGATGTCGACTACCTTTGCCGCGTTCTCGAGGCGGTGATTAAAGAGGGCGCCACCACCATCAACGTGCCTGACACTGTCGGTTACGCCGTACCCGAGCTCTACGGCAACTTCATCAAGACCTTGCGCGAGCGCGTGCCCAACAGCGACAAGGCCATCTGGTCTGTTCATTGCCACAACGACCTGGGCATGGCCGTGGCCAACTCACTGGCCGGCGTGAAGATCGGCGGTGCCCGTCAGGTGGAGTGCACCATCAACGGTCTGGGCGAGCGTGCCGGCAATTGCTCGCTCGAAGAGATTGTCATGGCCGTGAAAACGCGCCGCGATTACTTTGACCTGGACATGAACATTGACCCGCTGCACATCGTGGCAGCCAGCCGCATGGTCAGCCAGACCACCGGCTTCGTGGTCCAGCCTAACAAGGCCGTGGTTGGCGCCAATGCCTTTGCCCATGCCTCCGGCATTCACCAGGACGGCATGCTCAAGGCCCGCGAAACCTACGAGATCATGCGTGCCGAGGACGTGGGCTGGAGCGCCAGCAAGATGGTTCTGGGCAAGCTAAGTGGCCGTAACGCCTTCAAGCAGCGCCTGCTCGACCTGGGCGTGCAGATGGAAAGCGAGACCGATATCAACGCTGCTTTTGCCAAGTTCAAGGAACTGGCCGACCGTAAAAGTGAAATTTTTGACGAAGACATCCTGGCGCTGGTGAGTGACGAGAGCGTGCTGCAAGAGCGCGAGCAATACGGTTTTGTGTCCCTGTCTCAACACAGCGAGACCGGCGAACGGCCGCAGGCCAGCGTGGTCTTCACTGTCAATGGCAAAGAAGTCAAGGGCAGCTCGGACGGCAACGGCCCGGTCGATGCCTCGCTAAAGGCCATCGAAAACCACGTCAAAAGCGGGGCAGAGATGGTGCTTTACTCGGTCAACGCGATCAGCGGTTCCACTGAAAGCCAAGGCGAAGTCACGGTCCGCCTGCAAAACAGCGGTCGCATCGTCAACGGCGTGGGGGCCGACCCGGACATCATCGTGGCCTCAGCAAAGGCCTATTTGAGCGCTTTAAGCAAGTTGCACAGCAAGGCCGACCGGGTACCGGCCCAGGGCTAAGCAGTCGGATGGGCGGTTTTACATGAATAAAGTCACGCAAGTTTTTGATATTGCATAGTTTTTTATATTTGTATACACTTCGGGCTTGCGTTTCTTTATTCCTGTGACTCACTCGGAAGCTGAATGCCCATTTTTAAAACGAGTTTTGCGTTTTTGTCCGGATGCTTTAGTGTCTGCTGTTTAGGCTTGGTGCTTGCACTTCCGGCTTACAGCGCCGCTGCCGACCAGAAAAATGACAAACAGCCGAAAAACCGTGTCACCAAGGCCGTCAAGCATGCCGCGCCTAGCCAGAAGCTTGTTAAAGCGCGAAAAATCAAGCAAGCATCGGCGCGCAAAGCCGTTCCCGAAAAGCTGTCTTTTGGCCATATCGCCGGCTTGCAAGGTGTCTTTGATCCTTTGTCCCTCAAGTCCAGCGTCGCCCTGGTGATAGATCAAGACACGCGGGAAGTTTTGCTGAGTAAAAACGAAAACGCCGTATTGCCGATTGCGTCAATCACCAAGCTCATGACGGGTGTGATCATCAGCGCGGCAAAGCTTCCCATGGATGAAATCATCACCGTCAGCCAGGACGATGTCGATACCGAAAAAGGCAGCTCATCGCGCTTGCGTGTGGGCACGACGCTGACCCGTGGCGAGTTGCTGCACCTGGCCTTGATGGCCAGCGAAAACCGTGCAGCCCATGCCCTGGGCCGAACCTACCCGGGCGGGATGGACGTGTTTGTCGGGCAGATGAATAGCATGGCCCGTCTCTTGGGCATGAATGACACGCGTTATGTTGAGCCGACCGGTTTGTCGAGCCAAAATCAGTCCAGCGCGCAAGACTTGGCAACCCTGGTGATTGCGGCTCACGGCGACGCAACTTTGCGCGAGCTCTCCACCTCCACGGGCTACAGCGTTGAGGTGGGTCGCAAGACCTTGCAGTACAACAACACCAACCGGTTGGTGAAAAACCCGGATTGGGATATCGGTCTGCAAAAAACCGGCTACATCTCCGAAGCCGGCCAATGCCTGGTGATGCAGACCCGTATCGCCGGGCGCAAGCTGATCATGGTGTTTCTTGACTCTGCGGGCAAGTTAAGCCGATTGGGTGATGCGGAGCGGGTGCGTCGCTGGGTTGAGTCTGGCCCGCTGTTGGTTCGTAAGATAAGTGACACACAAGCCGTCCAGCTGATAGGTGGCTAAAGGTCTTTATTCTTCTTTTCGGAAGCCCATGGCCGCTGATATGGCGCCTGCAGTCGCTTGTAACTTTGGAAGCCAACTCTCGTCGAGCCGATCGGCAGGCGCTGATATAGACAAGCCAGCCACCAGATTGTTCTGGTCGTCGTAAATTCCTGCGGCCATGCAGCGCACACCCAGCTCCAGTTCCTCGTTGTCGCGCGCTATACGGTATTGCCGTACCTTGGCGAGTTCCCGTTCCAGAGAAATCAGTTGTGTGATGCTGTTGCGCGTATGGCCCGGCAAGCCTGTTCGGGTGGCGTAGCTGCGCAGTCGCTGCGTGTCGTCAAAGGCTAAAAAAAGTTTGCCAACTGAAGTCAGGTGCAAAGGGGCGTGCCCGCCAATGGCACGCACGACTTGCATGCCCGATCGTTCGCTGTAAGCGCGCTCTATGTAGACGATCTCGTCGCCTTGTCGCATGCTGAGGTTGACGGGCTGCTGTGTGAGTTTGTGTAACTCGCGCATGGGCACCAGCGCGGCATCGCGCACGCTCAGGCGCGCCTTGACCAGATTGCCCAGCTCCAACAAGCGCATGCCCAATCGGTAGCTGCCGGATAATGGCCGTTCGACAAATCGGCCAGTGGCCAGGTCATTGAGGATGCGGTGCGCTGTTGATGGGTGTAAACCGGATTTCTCGCTTATTTCCTTGAGGGACAAGGTTTCCTCACGCGCGGCCAGGATATCGAGCAACGTGAACATTCGCTCAATCACTTGAACGGTGGGCGTTGCGGGCGTGCTGTGATCTGTTTTTTTCATGAATCGGGCTTTGATCAAATTTTACTTTATGAAATTCGAACAAGCGTAGCAGGATCAAGGCAATTGCCATTGACCATTTAAAAGCAGTTCATGCGGTGAAAAACGTGACTTGTATTTCATTTTCGGACTTTGAGCGATCCAATAGCCCAAATACAGATAGTCCAGACCGAGTTGGCGGGTTTGTTCGATTTGCCACAACACGCTGTAGTTGCCGTAGCTGGTCTGACCTTCGGGTTCATAAAAGGTGTAGACCGCCGAGATGCCATCGTTCAACACATCGAGGATGGAAACCATTTTGAGTGCGCCCGCCTCGCCGTTTGCCCGCGTTTCCCGAAATTCGACCAGGCGCGAGTTAACCCGGCTTTGCAGTAAAAATTGCGTGTATTGATCGATGCTGTCCTGGTCCATCCCGCCACCCGCATGGCGGCCGTTTTGGTAACGCAAGTAGAGCGCGTAGTGCTCCGGCATAAAGCACAGTTTGAGCACGCGTGCCTCAAGATGTTGATGCTGAGCCCAAGCCCGGCGCAGGCTGCGGTCAGCTTGAAACTCTTTGGCCAGCACGCGCAAAGGAACACAGGCCTGGCAGCCGTCACAGTAAGGCCGGTAAGTGAACATGCCGCTGCGCCTGAAACCCTGGGCCACCAGTTCGGAATAAGCCTCGTTGTGGATTAAATGACTGGGCGTTGCAACTTGCGAGCGGGCTTGCCGCGCCGGCAAGTAGCTGCAAGGGTAGGGGGCAGTAGCGTAGAACTGCAGGCTCTGCAGTGGCAAGTCTTTGAGATGCGTCACGGCCGGGGTTTGAAAAGTTGTTGCCAGTAAAGATTATCAAAAGCCCAGTCCGGGCTGGGCTTTTGGGCGTATTGCTTGATTTGGGCGATAAAGTCTGAGCGCGCTATTTCCGCGGCCCCCAGTGAGGCCAGATGACGTGTATTTTGCTGGCAATCAATCATGGCGATGCCTTTGGCTCTGCAAAACGCAACCAGCCCTGCCAATGCAATTTTGGAGGCATCGCTCTTGTGCGAGAACATGGACTCACCAAAGACCATATTGCCCAAATTAACGCAGTAAAGTCCGCCAACCAACTCTCCGTGAATCCAGGTTTCAACGCTGTGCGCATGCCCGGCCCGGTGCAGGTTGGTGTAAGCGTCGATCATCTCGGGAACGATCCAGGTGCCCGGTTGGCCGTCCCGCGGAGTCTGGGCGCAAGCGTTGATCACGCGCTCGAACACAGTGTCAAAGCGCAGGCTGCAACCAGGCTCCAGCACAAAGCGACGCAAGGTTTTTTGCAGGGAACGTTGGAGTTTGAAGTCCCGTGTTTGCAAAACCATGCGCGGCTCGGGGCTCCACCACAAAATCGGCTGCCCCGGGCTGAACCATGGAAATATGCCCTGGCCATAGGCCTGTAGCAGTGTCTGCACGTCCAAAGAGCCGCCCGAGGCCAGCAAGCCGGGCGCCGGGTCACTTTCGGCCCAGGCTTGACTTACCGGCGGAAAGTCTTCACCCGCCTTAAGCCAGGGAACAGATTTTGGGGTGCGCATGCCTGCATGTTAGCGGCGCACCAGCAAATGGGCTGGTCAATCCTTGCCGCGTCTGGACGGCAAGCTTGCCTCGACTGTCGGTAGGTCGACCATCACCGGCTGGCCCGGCGTGGTGCAACCGGTGTCGCAGCATTTGCCGGGCTGGCGGTTTTGGGTGATGGCGCGATCCGGGTCGTGCGCAACACCGCGCTCGAGAATGCGCTCGACCAGCTCGACCTTGGAGCCCAGGGGATAGTTGCGGTAAATCTCCTGCTTCATGGCGGCCGGCGAGCCGCCGCCGTGCAGGCTGATGACGCTGTACCACCCGCCCTGGTAGCCGGCGGTCAGGTCTTCAATGAAGCGGGCGGTTTCGATGCGCTGCGCGTAGGGCACATCCGGGTTGGCGCGCAGCACCTCGGACAGTTTGGCGCCGGTCTCCGGGTTATGGTCTTCATCCGGCCCGGGCAAGGTGACGATCAGCCCGCCACTGACGTAGTGAGCGATGCGGTGCATGTCGTAGATTTTGGTGGCCAGCAGCAGCTTGCCGATGTTGGAGAACACCGGGTCGGGCATGAAGGTCTGGCTGTGCTCATCGGCTTTGCCGTAAACGCTGGCGGCCACACCGCAAGCGAAAAAGCTCTCGGTGATGGTGATCAGCTCGACCATTTGCTCGCGCAGGTGGCTTTCTTTGCCGGGGTCAAAACCATTGGCCTCGCACATCAGCGCGCCCGCGCCTATGAGCAAGTCCCCGAAGCCGGCGCGTGCGCCTATGCAGGTGTGGCGATGGTGTGTGGCATAGCTGTAAGTCAGGTGACCGGAGTGTTCCC
>CAXNEG010000064.1:0-8574 GCA_964201305.1 Polaromonas sp. | reverse complement strand
ATCGGCCTGGGGGCCATGGGTCTGGGCATGGCGCAGTCTTTGCGCCGTGCCGGCCACACCGTGCATGTGTATGACGTGCGGGCTGAAGCCGCGCAGGCTTTTGTCAAAGACGGCGGCGTGGTCGCTGCTTCACCCGCTGCACTGGGTGCCGCTTGCGACGTGCTGGTGTCGGTGGTGGTCAATGCCGCCCAAACCGAGAGCGTGCTGTTCGGTCCTGAGGGCTGCGCCGCGGCCATGAAGCCGGGCAGCGTGTTTGTGATGTGCTCAACCGTCGAGCCCAACTGGTCGGTAGCGCTGGAAAAGCGCCTGAACGACATGGGCTTGCTCTACATTGACGCGCCGATTTCCGGTGGCGCCGCCAAGGCCGCCAGCGGCCAGATGACCATGATGTCGGCCGGCGCCCCTGCGGCCTATGCCGTGGCCGAACCCCTGCTCAACGCCATGGCCGCCAAGGTCTACAAGTTGGGCGACAAGGCGGGTGCCGGCAGCAAGGTCAAGATCATCAACCAGTTGCTCGCTGGTGTGCACATTGCGGCGGCAGCTGAAGCCATGGCGCTGGGTTTGCGTGAAGGTGTTGACGCCGCCGCGCTGTACGAGGTCATCACGCACAGCGCCGGCAACAGCTGGATGTTTGAAAACCGCATGGCCCACGTGCTGGCGGCCGACTACACGCCGCTGTCGGCGGTGGATATTTTTGTGAAAGATCTCGGCATCGTGCTGGACATGGCGCGCAGCAGCAAGTTCCCGCTGCCGCTGTCAGCCACGGCACACCAGATGTTCATGCAAGCCTCGACGGCCGGCTTTGCCAAAGAAGACGACAGCGCCGTGATCAAGATTTTTCCGGGCATTGAGCTGCCGAAGAAGAAATGACAGCCGCAGCGCAGGGCAGCGTGGGGGCAAATAGTTTTCCGCCGGGCCGCCCCAAGGAAAACAGCGCCCCCTCGGGGGGCAGCGCAGTACGCGAAGCGACAAGTGTGGGGGCTCATAGTTTTCCGCCGGGCCGCCCCAAGGAAAACAGCGCCCCCTCGGGGGGCAGCGAATCACACGAAGTGGGGAGCGTGGGGGCTCTATCTATTCAGCTAGGCTGTATCGCCGACGACTTCACCGGCGCCAGTGACCTGGCCAACAACCTGGTGCGTGCCGGCATGCGCGTGGTGCAAACCATCGGCGTTCCAACCGGCCCCCTGGGTGCTGATGTGGACGCGGTGGTGGTAGCGCTCAAGTCACGCACTGTGGCGCCGGCCGAGGCAGTGAGCCAGTCGCTGGCGGCGCTCCAATGGTTGCAAGCGCAGGGCGCCAAGCAGATTTACTTCAAGTACTGCTCGACCTTTGACAGCACACCGCAAGGCAATATCGGCCCGGTGACTGAAGCCTTGATGGACGCGCTGGGCACCGACTTCACCATCGCCACACCGGCCTTTCCGGACAACAAGCGCACTGTCTTCAAAGGTTATCTCTTTGCCGGCGATGTCTTGCTGAGCGAAAGCGGCATGCAAAACCATCCGCTCACGCCCATGATGGACGCCAACCTGGTGCGTGTGATGCAGGCACAGACTCGGCGCACCGTCGGGCTAATTGACCACAACGTGGTGGCGCGTGGCGAAGCGGCCATTCGCACGCGCATTGACGAGCTGCGGGCGCAAGGCGTGGGCGTGGCCATTGTGGATGCGGTCTCCAACGACGATCTGCTGCGCATGGGCCCGGCCTTCAAGGGCATGCCACTGGTCACGGCCGGCTCGGGCGTGGCGATCGGCTTGCCGGCCAACTTCGGCCTGGCGCCTTCGAGTCAGGCCGGGCGACTGCCGCCGGCCGGTGGTCTGCAGGCCGTGGTCTGTGGCAGTTGCTCGCTGGCCACGCTGGCGCAGGTGGCGCACTTTCGCAGCACCGGGCGGCCGGCGTTTGGTGTGGATCCGATTCGTCTGGCTGCGGGCGAAGATGTCGCCGCCCAAGCGCTGGCCTGGGCTGCGCCGCTGCTGCCTGCCGGCCCGGTTCTGGTGTATTCGAGTGCCGATGCACAAACTATTCAGGCCGTGCAAGGGCAGTTGGGTGTGGCTGATGCCGGCGCAATGGTTGAGCATGCCCTGGCCGCTATCGCGCGTGGCCTGGTGCAACTGGGCGTGCGTCAGCTTGTGATGGCCGGCGGCGAAACCTCGGGCGCCTGCGTGCAGGCGCTGGGCGTGACACAAATGCAGATTGGCCCGCAAATTGACCCGGGCGTGCCTTGGTGCCACGCTGTGAGTGACTCAGCGCCAGAGGGTTTGCACCTGACGCTCAAATCAGGCAACTTCGGTACCGTTGATTTTTTCATCAAGGCTTTCACGGCCTTGTCAGCTGGAGCATCCACATGAGCAAAACCGAAGCGCTGGCGCGCGAAGACATCTGCCGCGTGGGCCAAAGCCTGTTTGCGCGTGGCTATGTGCATGCCACGGCGGGCAACATCAGCGTGCGGCTGGACGATGGTTTTTTGATCACACCGACCGACGCCTGTCTGGGCTTTCTGGACCCGGCCCGTTTGGCCCGGCTGGACGCCAACGGCCAGCAAACCAGCGGTGACAAGGCCAGCAAGACCATCGCCTTGCATCGCAGCATCTACGCAGCCGCACAGCCTTTTGATTCGGCCACGGCCTGCGTCATTCACACCCACAGCACGCATTGCGTGGCCCTGAGCTTGCAACACACCTACAAAGCGGCCCTCGAGCTGCTGCCGGCGCTCACGCCCTATTTCGTCATGAAGGTCGGCCATGTGCCGCGCATTGCCTACCACCGCCCCGGCGACCCGGCAGCTGCAGAGTTGGTCAGCCAGACCATTGCCCGCTACGGCCGGCAGGGCACACCGATACGCGCCGTCATGCTGGACCGCCTGGGCCCCAATGTCTGGCACGACAGCCCGGCCGCGGCCATGGCCACGCTTGAAGAACTGGAAGAAAGCGCCAAACTGTTGCTGGCCGGCCCGGCCGCGCCACAGACATTGAGTGAATCGCAAATTGAAGAATTGCGCCAGACCTTCGGTGCCCGCTGGTAAGACGTTCAAGCGCTACTTAGCCACCTTTTAATTTTTAAACCAGCTCACGCCATGCCCCAATTTGCCGCCAATCTTTCTTTGATGTACCCCGAGCTGCCTTTTCTGGAGCGCTTTGAAGCAGCGGCCAAAGACGGTTTCAAAGCCGTCGAGTATTTGTTTCCCTACGCCTGGGCCCCACAAGAGCTGGCGGCACGCCTCAAGGGCAATGGCCTCAAGCAGGTGCTGTTCAACGCGCCGGCCGGCGGCACGGATGCAGACAGCATTGCGCACGCCTGGGACAAAGCCGGTGTGCGCGGCACGGCGGCGGTGGCCGGGCGTGAGGCCGAGTTCCGCACTGGCGTTCAGATGGCGCTGGACTATGCCGACGCACTCGACTGCCCGCGCATTCACCTGATGGCCGGCCTGGTGCCCGAAGGTCAGGCGCGTGAAGAGTTGCAGCCCTTGTACGTGGCCAATTTGCGCTGGGCCGCCGCGCAGGCCGCCAGCCGTGGGCGCGACGTGCTGATCGAGCCCATCAACACGCGCGACGTACCCGGGTTTTTTCTCAACCGGCAAGACCACGCCCATGAGGTGGTGGCGGCGGTGGGCGCGTCTAATTTGAAGGTGCAGATGGACCTGTACCACTGCCAGATTGTTGAAGGCGACGTGGCTAAGAAAATCCGCCAGTACCTGCCCACCGGCCAGGTCGGACACATTCAGATTGCCGGCGTGCCCGAGCGCCACGAACCCGACATCGGCGAGCTGAACTACGCGTATGTGTTCAAGGTGATCGACGAAGTCTCAGCCGCCTGCGGCTGGCAAGGCTGGGTGGGCTGCGAATACCGCCCACTGAAAGGCGGTCAGCCGGGTGGCACCAGCGCCGGGCTGGGCTGGATGCGCAAGTAGGGGGTGGAGCCTCACTCTGGGTTTTAGCGCCGAATGACGGGTGAAGTCACAAAAAACGCTTGTCAGTACTTTGTCCGGACACTATGATAGAGCCATCATTCAAAAAAGGGGTCGTCATGACCGCAGTCATTCATTCCAAATCTGAGCGCATCGATGTGCGCGCCAGCACACCCGTCAAGCAATTGCTTCAAGAAGCGGCGCGCGTGGCGCACAAAAATGTGAGCGAGTTTTTGCTTGACGCAGGCATCAAAGCTGCAAATCAAACCTTGGCTGACCGCACCCGTTTCGAGCTGAGTGACGATCAATGGCTGGCGTTTCAGGCCGCACTGGATCAGCCCGTGAGCGCCAAGCCCAAGCTCAAGAAGCTTTTGACTGAGCCTGGGTTGCTTGGTTGAGTTCGCAGGCTTACGAGCCAGTTCGCAAACTGGCCGCATCGGACGCGTTGGAGTCCTTTGACTGCGGGCAGAGCGCACTGAACCAGTTTTTGCAGCGCTTTGCGCTCGTCAACCAAAAATCCAACAGTGCGCAAACTTACGTGAGTTGCCATTGCGGCGTGGTTGTTGGTTTTTACAGCTTGGCGGTTGGCAGCGTTGAGCCATTCAATGCGGCACCGCGTGTCACCAAAGGCATTGCACAACACCCCGTGCCGGTGATGATTTTGGCCCGGCTTGCGGTGGACCTTCAGCACCAAGGCGCAGGGCTTGGCAAAGCGCTGCTCAAAGATGCGCTGCTGCGCACTGCAAAGGCTGCGGACATTGCCGGAATTCGTGCGCTGCTGGTGCATGCCAAGGACGAGCCTGCCAGACAGTGGTACCAGAATTGGGAGTTTGAACCGAGTCCATCTGATCCGTTTCACCTGTTCCTCTTACTCAAGGACATCAAGGCCCTGGTCGGCAAAGCCTAGGATAAAAAGTTCAGCAAAGTCGAGCAGTGGATCAATCGCCGGCTCGCAGCCGCGCAGTACTCACAAAATCTCCACCTCCACACAGAGCTGATAGCCCTTGCCCCGCACGGACTTGATCGGGGGGCGGGAATCCATCCCCTGGCTTCAGGCCATACCTTGATGCCGCATCAAGGCATCGATGCTCGGCTCGCGGCCGCGAAAGGCTTTGAAGGACTCCATGGCCGGGCGGCTGCCGCCGGCTTCCAAAATGGCCTCGCGGTATTTGCGGCCGGTCTCGACATTGGCTGCAGCGCCGCTGGCAGATTCTTCAAAGGCAGCGTACGCATCGGCTGAAAGCACTTCTGCCCACTTGTAGCTGTAGTAACCGGCGGCGTAACCGCCGGAAAAAATGTGGCTGAAGGTGTGGGCAGGGCGGCTGTAAGGCGGGGCCTGAATCACCGCCACTTCAGCGCGCACTTCGGCCAACAACGCCATGACGTCTTTGCTGCTCTCGCCTTGCGTGTGCAAGAGCATGTCAAACAGTGAGAACTCAACCTGGCGCAGCGTCTGCATGCCGCTCTGAAAGTTTTTGGCGGCCGTCATCTTGTCAAACAGCGCGCGCGGCAGTGGCTCGCCGGTGTCTACATGGGCGGTCATGTGCTTGAGCACGTCCCACTCCCAGCAGAAGTTTTCCATGAACTGGCTGGGCAGCTCGACGGCGTCCCACTCCACACCGCTGATGCCCGAGACATCGCGTTCATTGACCTGCGTGAGCATGTGGTGCAGGCCGTGGCCGAACTCATGGAACAGCGTGGTCACATCGTCGTGCGTGAGCAGGGCGGGCTTGCCGGCCACGCCTTCGGCGAAGTTGCAGACCAGGTGCGCCACCGGGGTTTGCAGCTTGCCGGTGTCGGGGCGCAGCCAGCGGGCGCGCACGTCGTCCATCCAGGCGCCGCCGCGTTTACCGGTGCGGGCCGGCTGGTCCAGGTAGAACTGGCCGATCAGCTGGCCGGCGCGCTCGATGCGGTAGAACAGCACCTCGGGCTTCCACACCGGCGCCGTGTCTTTGGCCAGGTGCACGTCAAACAGGGTTTCGACAATCTTGAAAAGCCCTTCCAACACTTTGGGGGCGGTGAAGTACTGCTTGACTTCCTGCTCGCTGAAAGCGTAACGCGCTTCTTTGAGTTTTTCGCCGATGTAGGCGTAGTCCCAGGGCTGCGGGTTGCCAAGACCCAGATGCTCGGCGGCAAAGGCGCGCAGGTCGGCCACGTCTTTTTCGGCATACGGGCGGGCGCGCCTGGCCAGGTCGCGCAAGAAGCTGATCACTTGTTCGGGTGAGTCGGCCATCTTGGCTACGACCGAGACTTCGCCGAAGTTCTGGTAACCCAACAGGCGAGACTCTTCGAGCCGCAAGGCCAGGATCTCGGCCATGATGGCGCTGTTGTCAAATTGGCTGTGCTCATGATTTGACTGGTCGCTGGCGCGGGTGTTGTAAGCGCGGTAAAGCGTTTCACGCAAGGCGCTGCTGCGGGCGAACTGCATCACGGGCAGGTAGCTGGGCATTTTGAGCGTGAGCTTGTAGCCGCTTTGGCTGTCGGCCAGGGCCTGGCTCAGGGCGGCATCAATGACGTCTTGCGGCACGCCGTCCAGATCGGAAAGTTGTGCGTAGTAGGCAAAGGCTTCGGTGGCGTCCAGCGCGTTTTCGCTGAATTTTTGGCTCAGCTCAGCCTGGCGTTCTTGAATCTCGGCAAAGCGCACGCGGTCTTGGCCCTGCAACTCGGCGCCCGACAGCACAAAGTTCCGCACGGCGTTTTTATGAGCCTGGCGCTGCTCTGCATTGAGGCTGCTGATGTCAATGGCTTTGTACTTGGCGTACAGGCGCTCGTCGGCGCCCAGCCGGGTCCAGAACTCAGTGACACGCGGCAGAGCGGCGTTGTAGGCGGCACGCAGTTCAGGCGTGTCCGCCACACTGTTGAGGTGGCTGACGGCGCCCCAGGCGCGGCTGAGGTTTTCGGTGGCGACGTCCAACACCCGCGAGATCCCTGTCCAGCTGGCCAGGAAACCGGCTTGTGTGACTTCGCTCAAAGCCGCTTCGGCACGGGCCAGCAGTTCATCCATGGCCGCGCTGACATGCTCGGGCTTGATTTGGTCAAACAGGGGCAGCGGGGCGGTGGTCAGCAGGGGGTTGGTCATGGCGTCTGAGCTGGGGTGGTTCGCTAAAAAAGGTGTGCAGGTTCAGTCTTGGGCTGATTTTTTGAGGCTGCGTTGCTTGGGTTTTTTGGCCCGCTTGACGCTGCCTCCCGGGGTCAGGCGCTGGTTGCCGAGCACCCGCAGGGTTTTGACCTCGGGGCGCTGGCCGTAGCGGCTGCTGTTCTTGAGCACTTTGACATCACGGGGGCCGGCCATGCGGTCTTCGCTGACTTTCTTTTCTTTCACCGGCATGGGCCGCCACAGCACCAAGAGCTTGCCGATGTGTTGTATGGGGGCGGCGTTCAGTTCGTCGGCCAGGGTGTGAAAGATGCTGTCGCGCCCGGTACGGTCGTCAGACAAAACGCGAATTTTGATGAGGCCGTGGGCCTTGAGTGCAGCGTCGGTTTCTTTCTTGACGGCGTCGGTCAGGCCGTCGGAGCCGATCATGACCACGGGGTTGAGGTGATGCGCTTCGGCGCGGTGATCTTTGCGCTGGGCAGGGGTGAGGTTTATTTGGGCCATGCGTCAATTATCGACGCATACGCCTGCAAGGCCCCGGCGGGGGACAATGGGGCTTATGAAAGTCAAGACGCAAAGCAAGAAGGTGAACAAGGCCTGGTTGAACGACCATGTCAACGACACCTACGTGAAACTGGCCAAGTCCGAGGGCTACCGGGCCCGCGCCGCCTACAAACTCAAGGAAATTGACGAGAGCCTGGGCCTGATCAAACCGGGTTACACCGTGGTGGACTTGGGCAGCACGCCGGGCGCCTGGAGTCAGTATGTTCGGCGCCGGCTTTCGCCAGTGGGCGCTGCGGTGGGTGAGCTCAACGGCCGCATCATTGCGCTGGACCTGCTGCCCATGGACCCGGTCGAAGGGGTGGTGTTTATTCAGGGCGACTTTCGCGAAGCCGAGGTGCTGGCGCAACTCGAGGCCGCGCTGGAAGCGGGCCGCAAGGTCGATGTGGTGGTCTCGGACATGGCGCCTAACCTGTCGGGCATTGAAACGGCCGATGCCGCCCGCATCACGCACTTGGTGGAGTTGGCCCTTGAATTTGCGCAAAAACACATCAAAAGCGATGGTGCGCTGGTGGTTAAGCTGTTTCATGGCAGCGGTTACAGCGACCTGGTCAAGCTCTTTAAGTCGGTCTTCAAGGTGGTCAAGCCCATCAAACCAAAGGCCTCCAGGCCCGGGTCTTCAGAGACATTTCTGATCGGTATGGGCCTGAAAAACACACCCTGAAGGGCCCTTGCGAGACCGTGTTAACCCTTAAAAAAGCCTAAAAACCGCTTCTGCTTCGTGGCTGATGCCTTGGTATGCTCGGGCTGTTGCTCTTGAAAGCCCTAAAATCAGGCGCATCTGCGCTTTTAGTCCTACAACGGAGTCCTCCTTGAATAATCAGTGGTTTTCAAAAATTGCGGTTTGGCTGATGATTGGCATGGTGTTGTTCACCGTGTTCAAGCAGTTTGACACTCGCTCCGGCGCCAGCGCCAACTACCTGGGCTATTCCGACTTCCTGGAGGAAGTGCGTGGCAAGCGTATCAAGACCGCCACCATCGCGGAAGGCCAGGGCGGCACTGAAATCGTCGCCAT
>CAXNEG010000063.1:0-8596 GCA_964201305.1 Polaromonas sp. | reverse complement strand
CTTGAAGAGAGGAGAAAAATCAAAGAGCAAACAATCCAAAGCAGAAGGCTACAACACCAACTTGAAACCGTTTAAACTTTAAAACCATTGAGCCAATCTCATCTTTAAGAAATTAACCCATCTGTCTCAAACCATTTGAAGACGGACAGGTGTCGATGATGCCGACCTTGGCCCAATGCAAAGCCAGCGGGGGCAGATCTGCCCATGCCAGGGCGGCGCAGCGGGCGCCCAGTGCCAATGCCAGCCCGCCCTCGGCGGTTGGCTGGCTACTTTTAGCAAGCGGTAAATCGTTCAAGCAAAAACCTGTTTTTTAAATTAAGTACTCTTAGAATACCACTGTATACTGATTTTAAAAGCAAATTTTTCCAAGGAACTCCCCAATGAGCCACGCGAGCGACGGCGATTTGCATGACAACCCCCAGACCCGCGGCATGGCCGAATTTGTCTCAGGCCTGGCTTTCGAAGCTGTGCCTGCCGAGGTGCTGAAGCGCATCAAGCTGCTGATGCTTGACTCGGTGGGTTGCGCCTTGTATGGCAGCGACCTGCCGTGGACGCGCATCTTGCAGCAGACGCTTGCCGAACACGACAGCTCAAAGAGTTGTGCCATTTGGGGCACCGGTCTGCGCTTGTCAGCGCCGCATGCGGCGCTGGTCAATGGCACACAGGTCCAGGGTTTTGAGCTTGACGATGTGCACCGCCAGGGCGTGATGCACGTGGGCGCCGTTGTTTTGCCGGCGTTGATCGCCATTGCAGAAACGCGCCCCGGCATGAATGGCAAAGATTTTCTGGCTGCCGCTGTGGCAGGCTACGAATCCGGCCCACGTGTGGGTATCTGCATGGGGCAGGAGCATATTGCACAGGGCTGGCATTCGGGTGCCACACTGGGCGTGTTTTCAGCGGCTGCGGCGGCGGCACGCGGCCTGAAGTTAGACGTCGACAAGACCGTTCACGCTCTGGGTATTGCCGGCACACAGTCGTCCGGTCTGATGGCGGCGCAATACGGCGCCATGGTCAAGCGCATGCACGCCGGGCGCGCCTCGCAAAGTGGCTTGTACGGTGCCCTGTTTGCCGAGCGCGGCTTCACCGGCATTCTCAACGTATTTGAAAGCGAGTACGGCGGCTTTTGCACCACGCTCTCACGCTCAAACGACCGTTTTGACCTGAGCCAGCTGACGGCGGGCCTGGGCCAGGTGTGGCAGACCATGGGTGTTGCACTGAAGTTTTACGCTTGCGTCGGCAGCAACCACAGCACGCTGGACGCCGTTCGACTGATGCAGAAGAAGCACCCGTTTGGCGCAGAAGATGTCAAGCGCATCCTGGTGCACGGCTCGCAAGTGACCATGGACCACGTGGGTTGGAAATACAGCCCCCAGGGCTTGACCTCAGCCCAGCTGAACCTGCCTTACTGCGTGGCGACCTGGTTGATAGAAGGCGACTGCTTTGTCAACCAGTTCACCGAGGACATGGTGGCCAACCCGCAGCGCATGCGCATCGCCGACAAAGTGCAGGTACGGCACGACACCGACATCACCGCGCGCGGCTCCAAGTTCCGTCACATGGTGCGCGTCGAGTGCGAGCTCAACGACGGCACCCACATGGAGCAGGTGGTTGAGGCGGGACGCGGGAACGAAAAAGATTTTGCCAGCGAAGCCGACGTGGTTGAAAAGTTTCACAAGCTGGCCGCACGCGCCATTCCCAAAGCCCAGGCCGAACAAATCGTTGACTGGTTCATGGGTCTTGAAAAATGCGTCGATGCCGCCGAATTGCCGCGTCTGCTGACACGGCCATAAGCCATACCGCCGCTGGCTTAGGCGGGTCTGGAAGTGTGCATCACTGCCGGATTGGCAGCTGCCTCACCACGCTGCACCGCAACGCGCGAGCGCAAAGCACCCTTGACATGCTGCAAGGCCGCCGCCCGGGCTGCGTCTTCGTCGTGACGCGAAATAGCGTCTACCAATGCACGGTGCTCGACCAGTACTTCCTGGCGGCGCTGCAGACTCACCAGCGTCGAGGCTTGCCTGAATGCCGAGGAGGTGTCCGAGATGGCCTGCAAAAACTTCACCATGTAGCGGTTGCGGGCAGCCTCAGAGATAAGCTGATGAAACGCGCGGTTGTGCGCAAACATTTTGTCGGGCGTTTCGATCATCTGCGACTCGATCGCCACCATGTGCGTCAAACTGCTGATTTGAGCGTCGGTGGCAAAGCGAGCGGCCATCGCGGCCACTGTGCTTTCAATCACTTCGCGGGCGCTGTACAGCTCGTAAATAGCCGCTTCGTCCAAAGTGGCCACCACCAAACCGCGCCTTGGATGGGCTGCCAGCAGACCTTCACTTTCAAGGCGCCGCAAAGCTTCGCGCGCCGGTGTACGGCTGATTTTCAGCCAGTCTGCGACCATGTACTCCGACAGGCGGTCACCCGGTTTCATCTGGTTGGTGGTGATGGCCTCCAGCACGGTCTGGTAAGCCATGTCCCCCAGCAAAACATTCGGTACAGGTTTTTTATCCACAAAAATATTGTCGCATGATGCTTCTTTCTCTTTCAACACCACATCCGGCATGAGCACTGCTTCCCAACAACTCGCCGGCTTTGCCAGCAGCTTGCGCTTGACCGATGTGCCGACTGCGGTCTTGCAGCGCGCCAAAGTCTGCATGGCCGACACCGTCGCATGTGCGGTCTTTGGTGCCCAATTACCCTGGAGCCAAACCATGACGGCCTACGCAACGCGCTACGGTGCGGGCGGGCCCTGCGGCGTGTTCGGGCGCGCCGGTCCGCGGCTGCAAGCGCCCTTGGCTGCTTTGGCCAACGGTAACAGCGTGCATGCCTTTGAGCAAGACAGCCTGCGCTTTCCGGGCGCGGGGGTGCATCCGGGTGCGGCTTTGGTACCCACCATTGCTGCTGCCTGCCAGGACGCAGGCGCTGATGGCGCCACGGCTTTGCGAGCCTTTGTGGCGGGTTGCGAAGTCTTGTTTCGCATCGGCGCAGCTTCTCACTACAGCAGCGAAAAACTCGGCTTTCATGCGCCGGGCCTGACCGGTGTGTACGGCGCGGCCGTGGCCGCTTCGGTGGTGTACGGGCTCAGCGCTGAGGAGGCGGCGCATGCCATGGGCATTGCCGGCTCCATGTCGGCGGGCTTGCTGGCTTTTACGCGCGCGCAACAAGGCGCCATGGTCAAGCGCTTGCACATGGGCCGCGCCTGCGAAGCCGGTATCAGCGCCGCGCGGCTGGCACAAGGCGGATTCACCGGGCCGGAGACCGTACTCGAGGGCCGCTTTGGTTATCTCGAAGTGTTCTGTCGCGAGGCCGAGCCGGCCTTGCTCACGCGGGGTCTGGGGCAAGACTGGGAAACCTTGAAGATTTGCCTGAAGCGCTACGCCTGCCACGTCACCGCACAAGCGCCGGTACAGGCTTTGCGCGAGCTGATGCATGCTCACGCCTTCACCGGCGACCAGGTGCAACATCTGGAATTGGAGTGCAGCGACAAGGTCATCAGCCACCATGATCTGCGTGATCCGCAGGACGTGATGCAAGCGCAGTACAGCGTGCCCTTTTGCTTGGCCATGGCACTGTTCCATGATCCGCAAGACCCGGCTGCCTTCAACGAAGCAGCCCTGGCCGATTCGCGCATCAGGTCTGCATGCGCCGCCATTCGGCTTGCGCCGGCTGCCGATCTGCCCAGCGCCTGGAGCGCCAGGCTGCGGGTGGTTCTGAAAGACGGGCGTCAATGGCAGCAGGAAGCGAAAGCTTTCAAGGGCATGCCCGGCGACGCGCTGACGGCACGTGAAGAGCGCCAGCGCTTTGAGTTGTTGTGTGCTTCTTTGCCGGCAACGCAGACTTCGCAGCTGTACGAGCGGCTGTCAGCGATGGAGCTGCAGGACAGCTTTCCGCAAGCGGACATCGCCTGAAGGCAGATTTCACAGACCGGCATTTCAAGCACAATACCGGCATGACCGAAGCCACCGCATTACCCCCACTGCCAGACCGACTGTCGACCGACCCGCGCAGCCCGCACCATGTGGCCGCTATTTTTGAGCACGACATCGGCATCCGCTTTAACGACAAAGACCGCATGGATGTTGAGGAATATTGCATCAGCGAAGGTTGGATTCGTGTGGCCGCCGGCAAGACCGTGGACCGCAAGGGCCAGCCGCTGTTGATCAAACTCAAGGGCCGGGTTGAAGCCTTTTACCGCTGAAGTGCCTGTCGCATTGAGCGACTGATGGCCTGCGCTGACTTAGCCGGCCAGCCCCACAAAAACGTTTTGCACGTCGTCGTTGCCGTCGATGGCTGCCAGAAAAGACTCTACCTCTTCGAGTTGGGCCGGGCTCAAGTTGGCGGGGTCGACCGGATTTTTAGGCTTGTAGCCCAGCTTGGCGGTCAGCACCGAAAAGTTGTGCGCAGGCAAAGCCCGGCTGACCAGGTCCAGGTCGGCCGGATCGGTCCAGAACATGGTGACGCCGGTTTCTTCGCCGGGCTCAAAGTCTTGCGCGCCTGCCTCAATGGCGGCCAGTTCGGGGTCGGCACCGGCGACCAGCGGCTCGGCCTCGATCATGCCGACATGGTCAAAGTCCCAGGACACCGAACCCGAGGTACCCAATTGGCCTTTGCGAAAAAGCACCCGCATTTCCGGGGCCGTGCGGTTCAGGTTGTCCGTCAGGCATTCCACCATGACCGGCACTTGGTGCGGTGCAAAACCTTCGTAGATGACATGCTCGAAGTTGACGGTTTCACCGGTCAGCCCGGCGCCTTTTTTGATGGCACGGTCCAGCGTGTCTTTGGGCATGGAGACCTTGCGGGCCTGCTCCACCACCAGCCGCAGCCGCGAATTCGACGCCGGGTCAGCCCCGCTGCGCGCTGCGATCATGATGTCTTTGGCCAGCCGCCCGAAAAGTTTGCCTTTGGCGTTGGCCGCCAGTTCTTTGCCTTTTGCTTTCCACTGCGCGCCCATGTCTGATGCCTTTGAGGTTATCGCGCTGGTGGGCGCCTTCATTTGTATGGGTCTACTTTACACCCTGAGTTTTAGGGTCCAATAGCGCTATGACACCAGAGGACATCGCAAGCCAACGACTGACAGCGCTGGAGATCAAGGCCAGTTTTGCAGAGGACCTGCTCGACGAGCTCAACCGGGTGGTAATTCGCCAGCAGCAGCAAATTGACGCGCTCGTTCGGGAGCTGGCCCAGCTGCGCGAGCTGCAGCAAGGTGGCGTGGCCGGCGGCACGGCGCGCCTGCTGGACGACATGCCACCACACTACTGATGCCTTCATGAAAATTTTCTATGGCTGGCGAATGGTGGGAGCCTCTTTTGGCATCCAGCTCTTGCTCGGGACTTTGCTGCTGCAGTCCTTCGGTTTGTACATCGCCATCTTGTCACAGGAAATGGGCTGGAGCAAAACCACGCTCTCGGGTGCGGCTGCATTGCAGTCTATGGAGTCCGCGGTCATCGGCCCCTTACTCGGCTGGATGCTGGACCGTTTCGGCCCCCAGTCGATCATCCGCTGGGGCATCGTGATTTTCAGCCTAGGCCTTTTTCTGCTGAGCCAGGTGGAATCGGTCAGCATGTTTTATGTCAGTGCGGTTCTGATGGCCATAGGCGCGAGTCTGGCTGGTTACTTTCCCCTGTCAGTGGCCCTGGTTCAATGGTTTGAAAAAAACCGCGCACGCGCACTGTCCATCATGGGCTTGGGTTTTGCCATGGGCGGCATGCTGGTGCCCGCCATGGCCTGGCTCATTGAGCACTGGGGCTGGCGCAACACCGCCACGCTCTCGGGTGTGCTGGCTTTGGTACTGGGCTTGCCTTTGGCGCGCGTGATACGCCGGCGCCCGGAAGACCATGGCGAGCATGTTGACGGCCTGGACCCCGTGCTCAATGCCGCAGCGCCCGCTTCCGGCAGCGCCCTGCCTTTGGTGCAAGTGCAGTTCACGTTGCGCCAAGCGCTGCGAACCCGCACTTTTTGGTTGCTGGCCATCGGCCACGCCTTGGCGCTGCTGGTGGTGACTGCAGTCAATGTGCATGCCATTACGCACATGAAAGAAGGCTTGGGCTATTCGTTCGCTACGGCCAGCTTCGTCATCATGCTGATGACCTTTGGCCAGTTCCTGGGGGTGCTGCTGGGTGCGGCTATCGGCAATAAATTTGAGATGCACAAGGTGACGGCCTTGTGCATGTTGTCGCATGCGCTGGGGCTGCTGGCGCTGACCTACGCCAGCGGCATGGCCGGACTGATTGCTTTTGCCGCCTTGCATGGCCTGGCCTGGGGCTTGCGCGGGCCGTTCATGTCCGCTATCAGGGCGGACTATTTTGGCCGCCATGCGATTGGCTTCATTCTGGGCATTTCAGCCGCTATCGCCGCCGTTGGTCAGGCGGCCGGCCCGCTGGTGGCCGGTGTGCTGGCCGACTTGACGGGCAACTACCGGCTGGGCTTCACGCTGCTGGCCATTTTGTCGGCACTGGGCTCGCTGGCCTTTATGCTGGCCACGCGGCCCAGGCAAGAAGAGGCTGGACAAGCCCCCCTGTCGTAACATCAGCAGACCATGCCTCAGGCTTTTATTTCATTTCCTAAATTGCTGCCAACGCTGATGCTGGCCGGTGCTCTGAGTGCCTGTTCGCTGGAAAACGAGGTGGTGAATTTGCCCGACCTGGCGCCGACGACCGGTGCCTCCCGCATGCTTGGCTTGGGGCCTGGCGGATTGCCACAAAAGCCCCCCGTGGTCAGCCAACTTAAATACGAGTACTACGAGTGCGACGGTCTGGTGGGTGATTGGTTTTTAGCCCTGCTGGTGGCCGAGATGAATTTTCTTGAAAAGCAATCGGGGGTGCAAAGCACAAGCATCAATGCTTGTGCTGTCAGCCGGGCGCTCAACCAGGGCCAGGATGTTCCGCGCTACACCGTGCATCTTTTCAGCAGTCGCAAAGAAGCCAACGAATGCGTGGTCAGCTTGCGCTGCCAGTTGGCGCGCAATGTCACCCTGGTGCCACGGGAAGGGGCACTTTGGCGTTCTTATTTCCTGTCAGATTTTTACCTGAAAAATTTCTACAACCATTGCTTGGCGCCTCCCCAAAAGTGGCACAAAGAGATTGCCTGTGACGCCATCCCTGCCAAGATTTGAGTGCGCCGGCTGCTTTAAACTAATTCTCATTGACTAAAAAAATCTTCACCGCCGGCTTGCGCTTAGACCCTATCGTGCGCCGCCAGCAAATTCTGGATGCTGCCATCAGCTATTTCGCCGAAGCGGGTTTCGGGGTGCAAACGCGCGAGTTATCACGCCGCCTGGGGGTGTCTCAGCCGCTGCTGTACCGCTATTTCCCCTCCAAACAAGATCTGATCAGCGCGGTCTTTGAGGCCGTCTTCATGAGCCAGTGGCGCAACGAATGGATGGTTGAGTTGCAAGACCGCAGGGTGCCGCTGCGCGAGCGTCTACTGGCCTTTTACCTGCAATACGCAGGCGCGACGTACCGGCCGGAGTGGATTCGGATTTACATGTATGCCGGCCTGGCCGACATGGACCTGAACCGCAACTACTTGGCACTGGTGCGCAAAAAGCTGCTCATTGTGATGTGCGCCGAGTTTCGACACACCTTCATGCCCCAAGCCAATGCTGCCAATCTGCCGCCGATTTCGGCGCGTGAGATCGAGCTGCTCTGGACCTTGCACGGCGGCATGTTTTACTGGGCCATCAGGCGCAACATTTTCAATATCAAGCCGGTAACGCCTTTTGAGACCCGCACCACCGACGCCATTGATTTGTTTTTGGCCGGTGCCCGAGAGCTGTACCCTCAGGTGGTGGCGCAGACTTTGGCCGGCACCAGCGGCGCCGGTACCGCGGCGGCAAAAGCGCCGCGTGCAAAAAGCAAGGGCGTCTCTGGCCCGGTCTCGTAGCGAAGCACCCGCGCCAGAATAATCTGGTGGTCGCCCGCCGGGATCACAGTTTCAGTCACGCAATCAAAGCGCGCTGCGCAGCCTTCAATGCGCGGGGCGCCAAAATCATCCGTCAACTGGTGCTTTACGCCGGCAAACTTATCCGCCTTTGGCGTAGCAAACTGCAGCGCCAAAGCCTCCTGATCGCTGGACAGCACGTGAATGGCGTGCTCGCTTCCGGTAGAAAAATGTGAAATATTGGCCGAGCGGTTAGAGATAGACCACAGCACCAAAGGCGGGTCCAGTGAAACCGAGCTGAAACTGTTGACCGTCAAGCCGACCAGGCCTTGATTCTGGGCGTCCTGCGTGGTGATAACGGTCACACCGGTAGGAAAAGCGCCGAGCGCCTTACGCAGATCGCGCTGAGCCTGCGCAGATGACATGTCCATCAGGATTCGCCTGCAAATTTCTCGAGCACGGCGTACACCGCAGCCGTGTCGTGCAACGCATGACCTTGTGCCATGGCGGCGCGGTAGATCGGGATGCAGGCTGCAAAAAGTGGGGAAGGCAGGTTCAGGGCGCGCAGTGCATCGTCGATGATGCTCATGTCTTTTTGCCAGACTTCAATTTTCATGGTGGCATCGTCCCAGCCACGCGAGGCCATCATGGGGCCACGCACCTGGAACATGCGCGAGCCGCCGGCGCCGTCTGCCACCACCTCAACGATGGCTTTGGCCTGAAG
>CAXNEG010000062.1:0-8667 GCA_964201305.1 Polaromonas sp. | reverse complement strand
CTGGGCCGCCACGACTTGGGCGACGGCGCACAAGAGCGCAGCCACACACCAGCGTTTGGAAAGAGACATTGTGCGCAAATTCATTTGGTGTTTCCTTTTAAAAGGAAACATTCTTTGAGATCTGCAAGTCAATTTGATGACAGCTTTGCGTTGGTGCTTCGTGCATTTCTCATACAAGCCGCAAAAGCTCGGGTTGACACACCAATGTCACCGCCCGCACCTACTCTCGCTTTTTTTAACCATAACGGAGTTTTTACATGCAAACCCACCGTCTCGCCCTTGCTCTGGCCTTGTGTTCCAGCGCCGCCCTGGCGCAAGTCGAAGTCAGCGCCACCTTGGCCGGCCACGCTTTTGTGCCAGCCCTGACCACCGTGGCAGCACCCATAGATGCCGGCCCGCTGTTTGCCACCAGCGGCAAATTTGCCAACCCCCAGCGCGAGCGCGTTACGGCTCTGGGCACTGTGCCGGCCAACACCTTTGTGGGCGACCCCAAGAACCCGCGCGCCTCCGGCGGCAGCCTGCCTGTGCAAGGCCAATCGGTACAGGGCTTCTCCGGCATTGTGTCGCTGGGTAAAGACGAGTTTTTGGCACTCACCGACAACGGCTTTGGCAACAAAATCAATTCGATGGATGCGCTTTTGATGGTGCACCACCTCAAAATCAACTGGAAGACCGGCCAGACCCAGCGCCTGCAAACGACTTTCCTGCATGACCCGGACCGCAAAGTTCCATTCTTCATCCAAAACGAAAACAGCAGCAAGCGCTACTTAACCGGCGCTGACTTCGACATCGAATCGATTCAGCGCATTGGCAATGAGTGGTGGATCGGCGAAGAGTTCGGCCCCTACATCCTGCGCACTGACAACAAAGGCAAAGTGCTGGGCGTGATCGAAACCAAAGTGGGTGACACGGCCTACCGCGGCCCGGACCATCATCTGCATGCCCGCCCTGCCACGCCGACCCTGTCGAATTTTGCGGTGCGCCGCTCCGGCGGTTTCGAGCCCATGGCCAGCTCCAAAGATGGCCGCAAGCTCTACCCCATGTTTGAGTGGGCGCTGTGGGATGCCGAAGCCAAGGCCTACGAAAGCCACCAGGGCAAGACCTTCACGCGCATTCTGGAACTCGACGTCGCCACCCAGCGCTACAGCACACAGCAGTGGAAATACCGCTTTGAGCAAGCCGGCAACGTCGCAGCAGACTTTCAAATGCTGGACAACACCACCGGTCTGGTCATCGAGCGTGATGACGCAACGGAAGGCGTCTTGCCTGCTTGCCCTGGGCAAGCGCGTACCGATTGCTTTACCAACCCGGCCAGCTTCAAGCGCATCTACAAGATCGACATGGGCCAGGTGGACGCCGACGGTTTTGTCAAAAAAATTGCCTTCATCGACCTGACCCGTATCGCCAACCCCAAGGGCCTGGCCAAAATCGGCCCCAATGAGGCGGTGTTTGCCTTGCCGCACCTGGGCCCTGAAGGCTTGACCGTAGTGGACGCAGAGCACATCGCCGTGGTGAACGACAACAACTTCCCCTATTCATCGGGGCGCACCATCGGCAAGCCTGATGACAACGAGATCACTCTGCTGAACATCAAGGCCCTGGTCGACGCGCGCTGACAGCGCAGAACCCTACCAGGGTAAGGTATTGCCCTGGTAGTCCAACAAAGTACCGGTTTTTTGCGGCTCAAGATCCGATAGCACCGCCAGCAATTCCTTTGCGGCCACTTCAGGCGAACGTAATTTGAGTCCGGCTTTGGCAAACGGCTTTGACAGCGCAGTGTCCACCGTGCCCGGGTGCAGTGCCACGCACAGCGCCTGTGGGTTGCGTCGCTTGAGCTCGATGGCGGCAGTCTTAACGAGTTGGTTGAGTGCGGCCTTGGCTGCGCGGTAACCGTACCAGCCGCCCAGTGCGTTGTCGCCAATGCTGCCGACTTTGGCCGAGACAAACCCGGCGGCACAGCGACCCTGCCGGGGCAAGAGCGGCAAAAAGTGCTTCATCACCAGCGCCGGGCCGATGGCGTTGATGCGAAACACCTCGCTCAGGTAGTCAGCGTCCAGCTGGGTCCAACTGCGCTCGGGCTGGCCCGCTGCGCCGTGCAAAAAACCGCTGGCCACGATCAACAGGCGCAGCTCGGCGCCCTCTGCAGCGCACTGCGCCGCCACCCAGGCGGCAGCGTTTTCAAGGCTGGCTTCGTCGCTGTAATCGATGGCCGGTTGCGTGCTGCGGCCCAGCGAGAGCACACTGTCGATTCCGTGCTCGCCGGGTATGGACAAGACTTGCACCAGCGCAGCGCCCAAGCCGCCGCCGGCGCCAATGACCAGCGCCAAGGGCTTAGCAGGGGCTGCGGTGCTTGCGTTGACGTTCATTTCGGCTTCAAGACTCGTCATCGAGCAGACGCACGCGCACGCTCTTGCCCTTGACCTTGCCGGCGCTGAGCTTTTGCAGCGCCTCGTCGGCAATGCCGCGGTCCAGCGCCACATAGGTCGAGTACTCGTTGACGTTGATCTTGCCGACCTGCTCGCGCGTGAAGCCGGCCTCACCCGTCAGCGCGCCCAGCACATCGCCAGCGCGGATTTTTTCTTTGCGCCCGCCCACAATTTGCAGCGTCACCATGGGTGGCACCAGCGGTTCCTGACTGGTCGGTGTCAGGTCTTCGACCTTGTGCCACTCGGACTCGGCGTTTTGCAACTGCTCAATGCGGCCGACCGCACCCATCTCATTCATAGACGCCAGGCTGATCGCCCAACCCTCTTCGTTAGCGCGGCCGGTGCGGCCGATGCGGTGAATATGCACTTCGCTGTCGGGTGTTACATCCACATTGATGACCATCTCCAGCTGCGAAATGTCCAGCCCGCGCGCGGCCACGTCGGTGGCCACCAGCACCGAGCAACTGCGGTTGGAAAACTGCACCAGCACCTGGTCGCGTTCGCGCTGCTCCAGCTCGCCGTAAAGTGCCAGCGCACTGAAACCCTGGGCCTTCAAGACCTGCACCAGCTCGCGGCACTGCACCTTGGTGTTGCAAAAGGCCAGCGTGCTGGCCGGGCGGTAATGGTTGAGCACCTTAGATACTGTGTGCAGCCGTTCACTGTCCCGCACTTGGTACCAGCGCTGGCGGATTTTGCTGGCTTCGTGTTGTGCCTCAACCTTGACGGTCTGCGGCTGGCGCATGAACTGCTGGCTGAGTTTGGCAATGCCTTCTGGGTAAGTCGCTGAAAACAGCAGCGTCTGCCGCTCAGGCGGGCACTGCCGCACCACCTTGGCGATGTCGTCAAAAAAGCCCATGTCGAGCATGCGGTCGGCTTCGTCCAGGACCAAAGTGTTGAGTGCGGACAGGTCCAGGTGACCGCGCTCCAGATGGTCCATGATGCGGCCGGGCGTACCCACCACAATGTGCGCGCCGTGTTCCAGGCTGGCGTTTTGCCCGCGAAAGGCCACGCCGCCACACAGCGTGACGACCTTGATGTTTTCTTCAGCCCGCGCCAGCCGGCGGATCTCCTGCGTCACCTGGTCGGCCAGCTCACGCGTTGGGCACAAGACCATCGCCTGCACCGCAAAGCGCCGCGCGTTCAGGTTGGCCAGCAGTGCCAGCGCAAAGGCAGCGGTTTTGCCACTGCCGGTTTTGGCCTGCGCAATCAGGTCTTTGCCCAGCAACGCAATGGGCAGACTGGCCGCCTGAATCGGCGTCATCTGGGTGTAACCGAGCAGCTGGAGGTTGGCCAGCGCGGCAGGCGTCAGGGGCAAACGGGAAAAATCGAGGGGGGCGGGGGAGGCAGTCATCCAAGGATTATCGGTGGCGGGGAGCGGGGATGGATTCCTGCCTGCGCAGGAATGACAGCAATAAGGCAGGGATGACGGCTCTTGTTGCATCATCCTCGCGCTCTTCGTCATCCTCGCGCATGCGGGGATCCATGAGTCACCCACCAGTGGTAAGGTTTGCCTCAAGGCTTTCCAATTCAAGGGTTTTCATGACAGTTTTTGACTTAGATTTGCTGGTGATCGGTGGCGGCAGTGGTGGTGTGCGGGCTGCGCGCATGGCAGCGCAACGCGGCGCCAAAGTCGCGCTGATCGAAGCGCAGGCCATGGGCGGCACTTGCGTGAACGTGGGTTGCATCCCCAAAAAGCTGTACAGCTACGCCGCGCATTTCGCCGAAGCGTTTGAAGCCTCGCACGGCTTTGGTTGGGTAGGCCCTGCCCCGGTGTTGGACTGGTCTGCCCTCAAGGCCAACCGCGCGCGTGAGATCACACGCCTGAACGGCATTTACCTTCAACTGCTCAAGGGTGCGGGCGTGCAGGTGATTGAAGGCTGGGCCACGCTGGCTGACGCGCACACCGTGGCCGTCGGTGCGCAGCGCTACAGCGCGAAAAATATTCTCATTGCCACCGGCGGCAAGCCCAGCGTGCCGGACATCGCCGGGCGCGAGCATGTCATCAGCTCCAATGAGATCTTTGACATCGACCCCTTCCCGAAGCGCCTGCTGGTGGTCGGTGGCGGCTACATCGCTTGCGAGTTCGCGTCCATCTTCAAGGGTCTGGGCGCCCATGTCACGCAGCTTTACCGCGGCACGCAAGTGCTGCGCGGCTTTGACGACGAAATACGCGGCTTCATCGCGGCCGAGATACTCAAAGCTGGCGTAGACCTCCGGCTGAACGCCGATGTGGCCGCCATCACAAAAGCGGCCGACGGCCTGCAGATCACGCTGCAAGACGGCAGCATCGTCGAAGCCGACGCGGTGCTCTACGCCACCGGCCGCGTGCCGCTGGTGCAAGGGCTGGGCCTGGAAGCACTGGGCATCGTACAAAAACCCGACGGCGCTATTCTGGTCAACGACAACTACCAGACCTCGCTCCCGCATATTTACGCCGTGGGCGACGTCACTGCGCGCGTGCAGCTGACGCCTGTGGCGCTGGGCGAAGCCATGGTGGTGGTAGACCATTTACTCGGGGCCGCCACTGGCAAGGCACCGCGCAGCATGAGCTACGACTTCATTCCGACGGCGGTGTTCACGCACCCGAACATAGGCACGGTGGGTTTCACCGAGGCCGAAGCGCGCGAGCGTTTTGGCGCGGTGCGTGTTTTCAAAAGCGAGTTCAAGGCGCTCATGCACACGCTCAGCGGCAGCAGCGAGCGCACTTTCATGAAGCTGCTGGTCGATGAAGCCTCAGACCGTGTGGTCGGCCTGCACATGGTGGGTGCCGAAGCCGGTGAGATCGTACAGGGCTTTGCTGTGGCCATGAAAGCGGGTGCCACCAAAGCCGTGTTTGACAGCACCATCGGCATTCACCCGACGGCAGCCGAAGAATTTGTGACCATGCGCGAACCTGTCAAATCCTGAAGAAAGGCCACACCCATGAAAGCCGCCCCTTACCTGCCCGCCTTCACCGCGCCCACGCGCCACACCAACGCCGCCGATGCGCTGGCCCAGGTGCAGCTGATTTACAGCCAACAGATCGCACACCTGCGCGACTGCATGAAACGCTACGTGGCCGGCGAGACCCTGCCCGGCCGCGTGCGCGCCTGCTACCCCTTTGTGCGCATTCACACCAGCACGGTGGCGCGCGCCATTTTGGATGCGCCCGATATTTCGCTGCTGAGCTACGGCTTTGTCGCCGGGCCCGGTCACTACGAAACCACGCTGACACGGCCCGAGCTCTATGCCAACTACTACCTTGGGCAGTTCAGCCTGCTGCTGCAAAACCATTCGGTGGCACTCGAAGTGGGCACCAGCTCGCAGCCGATCCCGGTGCATTTTTCATTTGCCGAGCGCGACCACATTGAAGGCAGCCTGAGCGCCGAGCGCCGCATGCTGATGCGCGACGCCTTTGACCTGCCGGACCTGGCCGCGATGGACGACGGCATTGCCAACGGCACTTACGAAGCGCGCCCCGGCGAGCCGCAGCCGCTGGCGCTGTTCACGGCGGCGCGGGTCGATTACTCACTGCAGCGCCTGCGCCACTACACAGGCACCTCACCCGACTGGTTTCAAAACTTCGTGCTGTTCACCAACTACCAGTTCTACATCGACGAGTTCGTTCGGCTGGGTCATGAAGAAATGCGCCGGCCCGACAGTCCCTACGTGGCCTTTGTCGAGCCGGGCAACATGGTGACAAGGCGCACCGGTTTGCCGGTAGAGGCCGTTGACGCCTTCGGCCTGGCACCGCAGCGCCTGCCGCAAATGCCGGGCTATCACTTGCTGCGCGCCGACCGCAGCGGCATCACCATGGTCAACATCGGTGTCGGCCCGGCCAACGCGAAAAACATCACCGACCACGTGGCCGTGCTCAGGCCGCACGCCTGGCTGATGCTGGGCCACTGCGCCGGCTTGCGCAGCAGCCAGCAACTGGGCGACTACGTGCTGGCCCATGGCTATGTGCGCGAAGACCATGTGCTTGACGAAGAGCTGCCGCTGTGGGTACCGATCCCGGCGCTGGCCGAGATCCAGATGGCCTTGCAGCAAGCCGTCGAAGACGTCACGCACCTGCAAGGGCCCGAGCTCAAACGCATCATGCGCACCGGCACCGTGGCCAGCACCGACAACCGCAACTGGGAGTTGCTTCCGGCCAATCAGCCGCAGCGCCGTTTCAGCCAGAGCCGCGCGGTCGCGCTGGACATGGAAAGCGCCACGATCGCCGCCAACGGTTTTCGCTTTCGCGTACCCTACGGCACCTTGCTGTGCGTGAGCGACAAACCGCTGCACGGCGAAATCAAACTGCCGGGCATGGCCGACCACTTCTACCGCGAACGTGTGGACCAGCACCTGCGCATCGGCATCCGCGCGCTGGAACTTTTGCGCAGCCATGGTAGCAGCCAGTTGCACAGCCGCAAGCTGCGCAGTTTTTCAGAGGTCGCATTTCAGTGAAACTGCGGGGGAAAGATGGATCCCCGCGTTCGCGAGGATGACGGGACAAGAGCCGTCATTCCTGCGCTCATCCGTCATTCCTGCGTAGGCAGGAATCCATCCCCGCCCCGCGTTCAGGCCTCAGGCAAAGCCAGTTGCGTCGGTTGGCGCTTTTCGATGCTGAACTTGAGCAACGCGGCGCTGCGGAAAATGCCGTGCGCAAACTTGCCGTAAGGCAGCGTCACAAACAGCGCCATCACCGTGCCCAGGTGCACCGCCAGCAGCACGGCCATGGCGGCGCTGTCGCGCCAGACCAGCAGGGCCAGGCCGGTCAGGCTGATGAGGAAGAGCAAAGCGATGAAGCCGCGGTCCATGGGTTTTTGCGCGGCGTCGCCGTGGCTGGCGTGACGACGCAGGTTGAGCCACAGCAAACCGGCCGGTCCGATCAGCAAACCGATGCCGCCCACCGTGCCCAAGAGCACGGGCAAGCTGGTGTAGCCATAAGGCGCCTGCCAGTTGAACAGGTAGTGGTACAGCGTGGCGACCGAGGTGGAGGCAAAGCACAGCATGAAACCGTAAAACGTGAGGTGGTGAAAGCGCCGGCGCCACAGCGTGGGTGCATCGTCACCGTTCGGGCAACCTTCAATCGGCTCGTCGGCGCTGGTCTGGTTGGCGCCGTCCAGGTACTTCAGGCGCAGCGCGGCCGAAGTCGCTTCGACTGCGGCCTCACCCAGTGCTTCAGATGCCTTAGCCGGTGACACGTCACGCCAAAAACGAAGCACGCCCAATGTGAGCGCCAGTACAGAAAACAAGAAAATAGGCGCAAACATCTGCACCATCAAATTGTGCGGAAAGATCGCGTAAAAATTACCTGCCAGCGGCGCGTTCCACAGCGTGCCATTCACCCCGACAGCCAGCACCAGAAACAGTGCCAAAGCCGCCGCCAGCGCTAAGCTGATCATGAGGCCCTGGCGCTGGTAAAGCGCGCCCAGCGCAGGTGGCCAGGCGTAGTCGGCGTAGGTTTGCACGCGCACTTTCGCCATGGCCTGCGGCACGTTGATGGCGAACTCGTGCGGCGGCGCGTACTGGCAGGCGTGGTAGCAGGCGCCGCAGTTGTGGCACAGGTTGGCCAGGTAATGAATGTCGGCCTTGCCGAACTCCAGGTGCCGCGTCATGGCCGGGAATACCGCGCAAAAGCCTTCGCAGTAGCGGCAGGCGTTGCAGATCTGCATTTGCCGGGCGACTTCGGCCTCGTTCGCTGTCAGTTCGGGCAAGGCACCGGAGGCCAGGGCCACCGCCTCGCGGGTCAGGGCTTCAAGCTGCTGCATGGATGTCTTCCTTCAGGTGCGATGAGTTCAATGCGGCCCGTGCGGCCTGCACGCCGGCGATGCGGCCGAAGGCCGTGCCAATCGTCATGCCGACGCCGGCGGTGTAACCCTTGCCCAGCACATTACCGGACATCAGCTCCCCGGCGGCAAACAAGTTGGGGCTGGGCCTGTCGTCAAAACGCACGGCGGTGGTCTCGTCGACCTTCATGCCCAAGTAGGTGAAGGTGATTCCGGGTTTGAGCGCGTAGCCGTAAAAAGGCGCCGTGTCGATGGGCCGCGCCCAGTGCGTCTTGGCCGGGCTCAGGCCTTCGGTGTGGCAGTCGTCGAGCACAGCATGGTCAAAGCTGCCAGTCTGGCAAGCCGCGTTGTAGTCTTGCACGGTCTTGACAAAGGCTTGTTCATCCAACCCGAGTTGGCGCGCCAGTTGCTCCAGTGTGTCGGCTTTTTCGCCGGGAAACACGGGCGGCATGAAGCGACCCACGGCCTTGGCGTCGATGATCGAA
>CAXNEG010000061.1:0-8889 GCA_964201305.1 Polaromonas sp. | reverse complement strand
CAGCTTTTGTTTCTGCCGGCCAAAGCGCCCATGGATTTGTTCAACCGCGACAAGGCCGCCGGCGTCAAGCTCTATGTGCGCCGCGTCTTCATCATGGACGACGCCGAGGCCCTGATGCCGACCTACCTGCGCTTTGTCAAAGGCGTGGTTGATTCGTCTGATTTGCCGCTGAATGTCTCGCGCGAGTTGCTGCAGGAAAGCCGCGCCGTCAAAGCCATCCGCGAAGGCAATACGCGCCGCGTGCTCTCCATGATTGAAGAGCTGGCCGCCAACGAGGCCGACAAATTCAGCGCTTTTTACGCCGAGTTTGGCGCGGTGCTCAAGGAAGGCCTGGGCGAAGACGCTGCCAACCTGGCCCGCTTGGCCAAGCTGCTGCGCTTTGCCAGTTCGACCACCGACACCGTCAGCGTGAGCCTGGCCGACTACAAGGCGCGCATGAAAGAAGGTCAGGCGGCGATTTACTACATCACCGCCGACACACCGGCCGCCGCCCGGAACAGCCCGCAGCTGGAGATCTTCCGCAAAAAAGGCATTGAAGTGCTGCTCATGACCGACCGCGTGGACGAGTGGGCGCTGAGTTTTTTGCGCGAGTTTGACGGCACGCCACTGCAGTCCGTGGCCAAGGGCGCGGTGGACCTGGGCACGCTGCAGGACGAGGACGAAAAGAAAGCCGCTGAAGAAGCGCAGACCCAGTTCAAGCCGGTGCTCGACCGCCTGAAAGAAGCGCTGAAAGACAAGGCCAAAGATGTGCGCGCCACCACTCGGCTGGTCGATTCAGCCGCCTGCCTGGTGGTGCAAGACGGCGACATGTCAACGCAGCTGGCGCGCATGCTCAAGCAAGCCGGCCAGCCGGTGCCTGAAGTCAAGCCGATTCTCGAAGTCAATGCCCAGCACCCGCTGGTGAAAAAACTCGAGGCCAGCGAGGGCAGCCCCTTCGACGACCTCGCTCACATTCTGTTTGACCAGGCCTTGCTGGCCGAAGGCGGCCTGCCCGAAGACCCGGCCGCTTATGTGCGCCGTGTCAACGCGCTGCTGGTGTAAACAGGGCCCTACTGCGCCCTGCTAAGGTACGAGCACGTGGCGGCGCTGCTTGCAAAACTCAGACTTCAAACCCGCAGGCGGCACGCTGTGCTGCGGCTTCGGGCCCGGCCAGCAGCGCGATCAAATTCAGCGCGGCTTGCGGCGACTGTGCCAGCGTCGCCACCGCTGCGGTGTAGACCGTGGCCAGTTCAAACTCTTTGGGCAGGTCGGCGATCAGGTCAACGCCGTTTATGAACAAGATCTCGGTGTTCTGCGTGCAACCGATCAGGCCTGCTTCGTTCGATGCGGCCAGTGCCGTCATGGCGGCGGCACCGTTGGGGTAAGGTCGCAGTGTGTTCGCCACCGCCAGCTCCAGCCCCAGTGTCTTGAGCACTTTCATGAAGTGAATGCCGGCTGTTGATTTGACCGGGTCGGCAATGTAGATGCCGGTGGCCGCCAGCAAGGCCGCCTTGAGTTGGTCCGGCGTGCCGACGGCGAGGCGGGCCTGGCCGTTTTCACAGCAACGCCTGTTTTCACCACGCCCAAGGGTCTGGCCGAGCCGGCCCTCAGATGCCCGCCGGATGTCAGCTGGTTGATCAGCGCATCGGTGAGGATCAGCACATCACAGGGTGCGCCGGTCAGCAGCTTGTCTTTCATCACGCCGACGGCGCCAAAGGTGGGCGCAACGGCCTGGCCGTGCAGCTTTAAAAAACGCTCTTGCAGGCCGGTGGCCAGCGCTTGCGCCGCGCCGGCGCTGAGGAGGTGGAGTGGGTTCATGACAGTGATTGTCGGGCTTGTACGTCATCCTCGCGAAAGCGGGGATCCATCGGCCTCGGGGATGGATTCCTGCCTGCGCAGGAATGACGGAGCGCGGCAGGGGGATCCATCCCCCTCCCACGCAGCGTGTCAGTCGAGCTTGATGTTGGCCTTCTTGATCACGCCGGCCCACTTGGTGATGTCGTCACGCATGTACTTGTCAAACACCGTCGGGTTCATGACCATGGGGGCTGCGCCTTGCTTGGTCCAGGTGGCTTTCACATCAGGCTGGTTGGCGATTTTAGAGACGGCTTCGTTGAGCTTGTCGACCACGGCCTTGGGTGTGCCGGTGGGCGCCATCAGGCCCAGCCAGATGGTGGCTTCGTAACCGGCCACGCCGGCTTCGGTCAGTGTCGGCACTTCGGGCATCACGTCAGAGCGTTTGAGGCCGGTGGTGGCCAGTGCCTTGACTTTGCCTCCGCGCACTTGCTCGGTCATGGTGGTGACGGCGTCAAACATCAGATCGACCTGGCCGCCGATCACGTCGGTGCGCGCGCCCGAGCTGCCTTTGTAGGGCACGTGAACGGCATTGATGTCGGCCATGCTTTTGAGCAATTCGCCGGCCATGTGATAAGGCGTGCCGGGGCCGGACGATGCGTAGTTCAACTTACCGGGGTTGGCCTTGGCGTAGGCGATCAGGTCTTTGAGGTTGTTGGCGGCCACCTTGGGGTTGGCCACCAGTACCAGGTCCGAGTAGTTGATGGGTGCCACGGCCACGAAATCGCGCATCAGCGCAAAGGGCTTGACCGGAATCAGCGTCTCGTTGACGGTGTGGGTGTTCGACATCAGCAGCAGCGTGTAGCCGTCGGCCGGTGATTTGGCTGCCAAGTCGGTGCCAATCACCGAGCCTGCGCCCGGTTTGTTGTCAATCACAAAAGACTGGCCCATGGTGTCTGTCAGGCGCTGTGCGATGAAGCGCGCGTAGACGTCAGCGGGTCCGCCGACGGCAAAGGGAACGACGATCTTGACGGCGCGGCTGGGGTAAGCCTGGGCCGCAGCGGGTGCATGAACCAGCACGCTGGCCAGGCCGATAGCAGCCAGAGCGGCGCTCAGAAATTGTTGACGGCGCATGGGTGTCTGCTAAGGGTTTGATGAATGTAAAAGGTGGCTAAAAGGATTATTCGACCTTGCCGATTTTTTTGACCACGTCGACCATGCGCTGGGCATCGGCCTGGACGTATTTTTCAAAATCAGGGCTGTCCTGGAACTGTACCGGGCTGCCTGCGCCCAATATAACTTCCTTGACCTTGGGGTCTTGCGCGGCGGCGCGGGCAGCGGCGCGAATGCGCTGGGCCACCGGTTCGGGCGTGGCCGACGGAATGAACAGGCCGGACCACTGCGCGTACTCGGCATTGAAGCCGGCGTCTTTCAGGCTGGTCACATCGGGCATGGAGCCGAGCTTGCCGTTGCCCCAGTGACCGAGCACACGCAGCTTGCCGGCCTTGACATGCTGCAGCACGGTGGCCGGGCCGGTGGAAACGGCGTCGATCTGTCCGCCCAACAGTGCGACCACGGCCGGACCAGCACCCGTGAAGGGGATGTGTGTGAGTTTGCTGCCGCTCACCTGGGCCAGGATTTCCATCGGCACATGCATGGTGCCGTAGTTGCCCGAGGAGCCGTAGTTGATGGCGCCCGGACGTTTTTTGGCATCGTCTACAAATTCCTGCACGCTCTTCCAGGGCGATTCAGCGCGCACGGCCAGCACGGTCGGGTCGGCGGTGTAACGGGCCACAGCTCGCAGGTCGTTCAGCATAAACATGGGTGTACGGCCCAGCAGCAAGTCAGCCTCCGGAATGACTGTCAGCGAGGACAGCGCCATCAAGATGGTGTAGCCGTCCGGCTTGGACTTGGCCGCCAGGCTCATGCCGATACCGCCGCCCGCGCCGCCTTTGTTTTCAATCACCACCGGCTGGCCCAGCTCGCGCGACATGGCTTCCGCAACCGGACGCGCCACCAGGTCGGCCAGTCCGCCGGGTGGAAAAGGCACGATCATGGTGATGGAGCGCGTGGGCCAGCTGCCTTGGGCGATGGCGCCAAAAGCAGCACAGAGCAACAAGGCTGCCAGCAGGGAGGAACGACGATTCATGGCTTGTCTCCTGAAGTTGGGGGAAGGCTGCCGCAGGCCGGTGTTCAATCGTTTGGGGCTGTCTTGATGGGATGAAGGGCATGCTACCATCCGCCTGATTTTTTGGCCTCCGCGCTATCCCTAGCGCCGTCTGCTCTGCCTTCCCGGCAAATCCCTTCACACTTTCAAAGAAACCGCATGAAAATCGCCGCCTTTTTGCACCAAGGCCAGCCTGCCGTTGGCATCGTGTCTGCAGACCTCGCTTCGGTACAGCCTTTTGACATGAGCGCAGCCGAGCGCGCACTGGGCGCCTTGCCCGTCATCGAGCGTCTGGCCGACGGCCGGGGCCTGCCCGCGCTGCTGCCGGCCATCGCCATGAGTGCGTTGAGACTGACTGCGCCGCTGCCCAAGCCGCGCCGCAATATCTTTTGCGTCGGTAAAAACTACTTTGAACACGCGCGTGAATTCGCCGGCAGCGGCTTTGACAGCAGTGCCAAATCCGGCGGCGACATTCCGGCCTTTCCGATTTATTTCAGCAAAGTGCCCGAGTCGGTCATCGGCCCGGATGCCGCCGTCCAAATGCCCGCCGCCTCCAGCGCGATTGACTACGAGGCCGAGCTGACCGTGGTGATCGGCAAGGGCGGTAAAGGCATCAGCAAGGCTGACGCGCTCAAGCATGTCTGGGGCTACACCATCATCAACGACGTCACCGCGCGCGACTGGCAAGGTCGTCATTCGCAGTGGCTGCTGGGCAAGTCCTTTGACACCTTTTGCCCCATGGGCCCCTGGCTGGTCAGCGCCGACGAGCTCGACGGAACCAACACCCGGGTGCGTTGCTACGTCAATGACGAACTGCGCCAGGATGCGGCCACCACCGATCTGATTTTTGACATTCCGACCCTGATCGAAACCCTGTCGGCCGGCATCACGATTTACCCGGGCGACCTGATCGCCACCGGCACCCCGGTGGGTGTGGGCATCGGCTTCAAGCCGCCCAAGTACCTGAAGTCGGGCGACATGTTGCGTGTGGAGATTGACGGTATTGGCGCACTGAGGAACCCGGTGCGCTGAACACTCACACCACCAGCGGCGCATCCTGCATGGCTTCGGTTTGCTCGACCAGCATGTCCACCTGGCCTTTCCAGTAGTCGCTGGAGCCGAACCACGGAAAGTTGATCGGAAAGATCGGGTCGCTCCAGCGCTGTGCCAGCCAGGCGCTGTAGTGAACCAAGCGCAGCGTGCGCAGCGGCTCAATCAATGCCAACTCGCGGCGGTCAAATTCGCGGAACTCTTCGTAGCCGTCCACCAGCGCGCCCAGCTGGCGCGTGCACTGCGCGCGCTCACCCGAAAGCAGCATCCACAGGTCTTGCACCGCGGGGCCGCTGCGTGCGTCGTCCAGGTCCACAAAGTGCGGGCCTGCGCCGGGCGCGCCTTCAGGCGTCCACAAAATATTGCCGGGATGGCAGTCGCCGTGCAGGCGCAGGGTGCGCACTGCGCCGGCGGCTTGCATCACGCCCTCGGCCACTTGCATGGCTTCGTCAAAAGCGCTGCGCCAACGCGAAGCCATGTCCAGCGGCAGGTAGTCACCGGCCAGCAGCAGGTCGCGGCTGGCGTAGCCAAAGCTCTGGATGTCCAGCGCCGGCCTTTGTGCAAACGATGCGGCTGCGCCCATCGTGTGAATGCGCGCCAGAAAGCGGCCGATCCATTCAAGCACCGACAGCTCATCGAGCTCGGGCCGGCGGCCGCCGCGTCTCGGCGACACGCTGAAGGCAAAACCGGCGAAGTGGTGCAGCGTCTGGCCTTGCAAGCTCAAAGGGCCAACGACCGGAATCTCAGCGGCCATCAGCTCGGCGGCAAAAGCGTGCTCCTCCAGAATCTGCGCGTCGCTCCAGCGGCCGGGCCGGTAAAACTTGGCGACCACGGTGTCGCTGGCAGCCTCGGCCAGGCTGTCTCCGGGTGCAGCGCTTTCGAGCGAAATTTGGTAAACGCGGTTTTCGTAGCTCGACAGCGCCGTCAGCCGGCCGTCGCCCCACAGGCCGACGCTGGCCAGCGCGTCCAGTACCACATCGGGCGTCAGCAGTTCATAGGGATGCGCAGCCGCGTCCTGCTGGCCGTTGCGCCGGTCGGTGTTGTGCACATCGGGCTTCGTGTCGTCTTCATCATCGGCCGGATCATCAAAGCGTTCATTCATGCCCCGATTGTGGCGCTCCAGCCAAACCCCGGCGTTAGACTCAGCACCGCATGCCCAAACCGATCAAGCTCAAACCCGCGCCGGCGCCCCAGGTCATTGAAGAGCTGCGCATAGGCCAGTCGATCGATTTGCTCAAGGAGTTGCACATCCTCACGCGCGAGGGCAAGCTCAACCAGGACACGCGGCGCAAACTCAAGCAGGTCTACCACCTCTACCAGTTCATCGAGCCGCTGCTGAACGACGCCTTTGCCTACAACCCGTCACCCAGCCTGGCTGACCATGGCGCTGGCAAGTCCTACCTGGGTTTCATTTTGTACGACCTGTTTTTCAACGTTGCGCACCGCGGCGACAAAACCACCGGCCACATTTACGGCATCGAGACCCGCGCCGAGCTGGTCGCCAAATCGCGGGAGCTGGCGCAGCGCCTGGGCTTTGCGCGCATGTCTTTTTTGAACCTGTCGGTGCAAGAAGCCACGGCCTCTGCCGAATTGCCGCCGGTGGTCGACATCATCACCGCGCTGCACGCCTGCGACACCGCCACCGACGACGCGATTGCCTTCGGGCTGGCCCGCCAGGCCAGGCACATGGTGCTGGTGCCCTGCTGCCAGGCTGAAGTGGCCAGTGTGCTGAAAAAAAGCAAGGCGCTGTCACTGGCCCGCACGCCGCTGGCAGAACTGTGGCGCCACCCGCTGCACACGCGCGAGTTCGGCAGCCAGATCACCAATGTGCTGCGTTGCCTGCAACTTGAAGCGCACGGCTACGAGGTCACCGTCACTGAGCTGGTGGGCTGGGAACACTCGATGAAAAACGAACTCATCATTGCCAGCCGGCCCGTGCAGCCTCGCCCGGCGGCGATGGCTGCAGCACGGGAGCGCCTGACGCAGGTGCTCAGCGAACTGGGGTTGGGTGAGTTGTCGGCGCGCTTTACTGTGGCCTGAAGGCGATGGATTCCTGATTGCGCAGGACTGACGATTTTTTAATTCGTTTGCCATGAGTTTTAAAAACCATGACTGCGAATGTGTTGGAGTTCATGGGGGGATTGTGCAAAAAATGGCAGACTGTTCTCTTTAAAAGCAGGATAAGCCATCCCACTGCAACACTTATGGGGTTGAGCTTTCATCCCCAGACTCGTCAAATAAAGCGAAAAATCCAACAAGTAAAAGTGCCATCGCTATGGGCGTAATTAAAAAGCGATAGCGAATCCACCATGAAAGTCCTTGCCGCCAACCATGCGCTGATTTTTTAAAGCTACCACCCCATAGATAAGAAAACATTGAATACACAAACCAATCGGCTGCTTGGTCGTAGCCCTCAAAAACTGCATAGATGCTCAAAAAAAGTACCGACATCACAGACAAGCTTCTGAGAGCCAGGCCGGCACGTTCAAGAACAAAAACCCAAAAAGCATCGCCCTGTACTTTTTTGTCAGTGTCGGAAAAAATTTCGTCTGAAAGATCTTGATCTGCACTTCTCAGCAAGTCACTGACCATTGGATACAGCAAAGCAAGAAAACCGTTCATGACTAAAAATAAAGTCAGTTGCGACTCCATAAGAGTTTGCATAAACCAATTCTGGTTGTCATCACTCAAGGCCTCCAATGGAATGTGTCCAATAACAAATGTCACCATGAAGTTCAAAGCAAGGCAGGATGACAATAAAACAATGAAAAGCAAAGTAACAGGGCGCAAACCTGCTCGTACACCACGATAAGCCCACAAACCGGAAGACTGTAGCGTGGCAAATGGATCGCGAGCCATTTGGATAGCGGCTAAAACGGGGAGAAGTGACAATAACAAAGAAATTATTCCACCCAAACACAAACCCAGAAATAACAAGCAGGTTGCAACTAGCGCATCACCATTCAAAACCACCACCATCCTGATAATTTCAGGTGCAAATAAAAAAATAAAATAGGAAGTAATGGCTGCAGGTATTCCCCAAACACCAGTAAAGATGACGCGGAAAATTCGTCCTTTAAGCGATCGACCGCCAGCAGTTATCAATGACCATACTCGACTGTCGGTTCGATTTTTCAAACCCAAAAAAAGCCAAGCAAAAAGAAGCGCATCCGAAAAGTAAGAAAGTAGTATCAGGTAGTCGTAAGTTAAGGAGTCGAGATTGCGTCGTACAAGAATGACAATTAAAGAGAGCGCCAAAAATAACATTGGATTTTTAAGCCAAATAGCCCTCCCCTCTGAAAGCCACTTCTTGCAATGGTCTGCGGGTAAGTCGAAGATAACTTGAGGCGTCATTTCAATTGAGCTCATTGATTGACTGCTTTCAATTGCTCAAATTTAGCGGCGGCTTTTGATAAGAACTCAAAACGCTCTCTGTCTGAAGGGTGGGATGACTCATACAACTCAAGTCGACTGCTAATTTTAGAACCGACTGGAACATCGCCCACATCCGGCCAAATACTGGCGCCTTGCACTGGATCAAAACCGGCTTTAGTCATCAGCGCCAATCCAAGCAAGTCTGCTTCGCGTTCAGCTTTTCTGCCGATGGGAAGAGACAGGGTTTGAATTCCATTGGACACAGTGTCCCAACGCATTCTTCCCATTTTGAAGCTTTGAGACATGACAAATCCACCGCCCCCGGCAACAGCTAATCGACCCAAGTCAGCTCTGCTGTGTTCAAGAAGCGCGTGGGCGATTTCATGACCAATCACCATGGCAACCTGATTGTCATCAAATCGACCATCTTCCAAAACAAAACTGTTGACAATCATTTTTCCACCGGAACGGCAACTTGCATTGAAAATATCGCTCTCTAAGACATGAAGTTCCCAATCCCAATC
>CAXNEG010000060.1:0-8954 GCA_964201305.1 Polaromonas sp. | reverse complement strand
CCCAGCGAATAAGCCGAAGCGCCGGCGATGATCAGCTTGGGTTTGGATTCATGTGCCTTGCGTTCCATGTCGTCGTAGTCAATCTCTTCTTTGGCGTTCAGGCCGTAGCTGACCACCTTGAACCATTTGCCGCTCATGTTCAGCGCCATACCGTGCGTCAGATGACCGCCTTCGGCCAGGCTCATGCCCATGATGGTGTCGCCGGGCTTGAGGAAGGCCAGAAACACGGCCACGTTGGCCGAGGCGCCGCAGTGCGGCTGCACGTTGGCGGCTTCGGCGCCAAAAATCAGCTTGATGCGGTCAATTGCCAGTTGCTCAGCCACGTCCACATGCTCACAACCACCGTAGTAGCGGCGGCCCGGGTAGCCTTCGGCGTATTTGTTAGTGAGTTGCGAGCCCTGCGCGGCCATGACGGCGGGCGAGGCGTAGTTTTCGCTGGCAATCAGCTCAATGTGGTGCTCTTGACGGGCGTTTTCAGCCTGAATGGCAGTCCAGAGTTCCGGATCGGTTTGCTCAATCAGATGGTGGCGGTCGTACATGGCAGTCCTTTAAGACGGTGTTCCTTGTCCTCAATGTCCATGAAGGAAGAGAAGCAAGGGCTGCCCAGGCGAACGGCTGATCGCTTCGGGCTAGATAGCCCGCAAGCGGTGCGCTTCCAAGTGGTGTCCCACGTCAGCATGCGCTGTTTTTCAACCGCCCATGCCTATCGCCAGTTGCGCACACTTAAAGTGTAGCTGACAGGTCGTATGGGCCTAGTTGCCCAGCAGCGCGACTTTGGCCACCGGTTCAGACTTGAGCGGACTCTCAGCCGGGGCCGGGGACTGGAATGAAGCTGGTATCGGCATGGGCTCGGCCAGGCTGTCAAAGGGCTGCCGCTTTCCGGCAAAAACGGCTTGTAAACGACCGTGTTCTGCCAGTACTTTGCTGGCGTAGCCACCGTCATCGTCCATATTGGCTGCGCCTACGTAAAACTTCAGACCACCTTCAATCGAGCCGGCCCGGGAAATACATTCTTGCAACACCTTAACACCTACACGAAGGTTGGTGACAGGGTCAAAAGCCGCCATGCGTCCGCCGAAGTGTGCATATTTGTCGTGGTGCACACCGGTCATGACCTGCATCAGGCCCTGGGCGCCGACGGGGCTTTGGGCGAAGGGGTTAAAACCGGATTCGATCGCCATGATGGCCAGTATCAGGGTCGGGTCGAGCTTGGACTTTTCACCGATCTCAAAGGCGTGGGCCACCAGCGCGCTCAGAGGTTCGGGCGCGACGGCGTATTTTTTACTCAACCAGAAGGCCACCGCCGCTTGTTTGCTGGGCAAATCCTTGGGGTTGGCGGCCGTGGCGCGGTCAACAGCACCTGGTTCGGTGAAGCCGATGCTGGCTTCCTGGCGCGCCAGGAGCAGCGCCATCAGGCGGATTTCGCCGGCTTCGCGCAGGTCGGGGCGGGCTGTCAGGGTGATCATCACAAACACCAAGGCCAGGCCCAGCATGGCAAAACCGTTGTGGCTGATTTGGAGGAAACCGGCTGCAATGTCGTTCAAAACATTCCGGGCGCTGCTGCGAAAGTCTGCCATGCACTTGTGCAGGCTTAAATTCAAAGTCGTTGTCATGTAACTCCTTTCGTCGCTTCCAGCTTGCAGCTTTAAAGCTGCAAGCTGGTGGGCATGAGTTTTTTCAGTGTGAGCTTTCGTGAAATTCGGGGCGGCAATGTTTGGGCCGGTCGTTTTTGAAACGGGGCGGCTTGGGATCATTCAAATCACAAGCCGTTCAATGCCTTGGAGCGATTACTCCAAGGACGTGGGGGCACTATATATAGTGCTTGCGCCTTTTACAAGCACTACCGGTAGTGTTTAGCCCCTAATTGGGAATTTTAGGCCTTGATTTTTGCACCAAATAGGTGCATCGAGTCCCAGGCTGGCCACTTCGGGTAGTCCCTGATGGTTCTACATGCCTGAAGAAATTCTAAAATGCTTAAAGATGGCCCGTCAAGAATATCAATTGTATTTGATATTCATTTGTAGGCATTTCATAAGCCTCTCCTGGTTGGCTTTGTCAGCTTGTGGGGCAAGGATTGGTGCGGAGGGTTAGCCTGCTTGGCTCCCAAATGGCCTGCAACTTGGTCAGGGTGTCGTGCCTTACTTTGGCCGGCGTCTTGACCTGGCTGCGCTTGTTTTGCTGACAAGGCTTAAAAACCAGCGAAAATAGCGGCTTTGCCTTTATCTCCAACAGCTGCCCGGGCGCTCCGCCTGCGACCACTGATGTAGAAAACCTGGCCCTTAAAGCCCGGTCGTGGCTTTCGGGCCTGCCTTTTTGCAGATGCGTCAATCTGCACACTTTTTCTTTCTATCTAGCTAGCCAACATGTCCAATTCCGCCAAAGTCGACCCCTCCAACACCAAACCATCCCAGGCCAGGGGGGCCGAGGCGCATCCCTTGGACGCGTTGACCGGCGGAGCCCTGACAGCGGCCACATCGGGTGAGCGGGTCAGCCGCATCCGAGAATGGCTGGCCCACAACCCGAGTGCCGAGCAGATGTCGGAGGTATTCAAAGACCTGGCCAACCGGGACAAGGGCGCTGCCAAGCTGGTGAAGGAAAAATTAGACGACATCAAGCGCGCCAAAGGACAGGAAGCTGTCGCTGCCGAGTGGGCTGACAAGGCCCGGGCTCTGCTGGCCTTGCCCAAGCTCAATCTGGCCGATGCATTGGCCTGGCAGCGTGACGCCGCCAAAGCCGGGGCGCCGCTGTCGCGCGAGCCGCTGGTCGGGCTGAAAGTGCAGCTGGCTGAGCGCGTCAAGACCATCGAAGACCTGCAACACCGCGCCCAGGTTCAGCGCGAGGCTGCTGTACTGATCACACAGCGCACGGAAGTGCTCTCTACCAAGCCCTGGCGAGAAGCGCAGGCGACATGGGAGGCCTTGCGCGCCGACGTTGCGCACTGGCAGTCCCAGGCCTCAGAACTGACACAGGACCCGGTGTGGGCCAGTGTGGACGCCAAGTTTTTACCGCTGATTGAGAATTCGCGCGCCCAGCTGCTCGCCGTCTGGGAGGCTTTTCAAGCCGCTCTGGCAATGGCGGTGGCGGCCTCTGAAGATCCTGGCGCCCCATTGCCGGCCGTGCCGGTGTGGGCCGACGAACTGCGCAGCGCGCGCGGCCAGAATGCCGAGGCGGGCGCTGTCGCCGGCGACAAACCGGCCCGCGCCCCCAAGGTCAAGCTGGACCCGGCGGTGCTGGCCGAACTCCGTGCCAAGGCCACCGAAGTCGTGCAGGCCGCGCTCACCAAGCTTGAAGCCGAAGTCGCCGAAGGCCATGGCAAAGCCACCCCCAAGGCCGCCGCCGACTTGCGCGCCGCCCTCAAGGTGCATGTGCGCAACATCCCGAACACGCTGGAAACCGCCGCCCATGCGGCCCTGACCACCGCCGGTGAACTAGAAGGCTGGCAGCGCTGGCGTGCCGACCAAATCCGTGAAGACCTGGTGGAAAAAGCTGAAGCGCTGCTGGCCAAGCCGCTGGGCGGGCGCAAGCAGCAAGAAGCCCTGCGCGCCATGCGCGAGCAGTGGAAAACCAGCGACCAGGGCGGCACGCCCAACCACGCGCTGTGGAAGCGCTTTGACGATGCCTGCAGCGCGTCTCACAAAGTGGTCGAGGCCTGGCTGGAAAAAACCAAGGAACAGACCGAAGCCACCAAAGCCCAGCGCCGGGTCCTGATTGACGAAGTGTTGGCCTGGGCCGAAGCCCACAAGACCAACACCGATTGGAAGCACCATATCCGCAGCCTCAACGGCTTTGTGAGCAAATGGCGCGAGGCCGGCCACCTGAGTGAAAAAGCCTTTGCCGAGATCCAGCCCCAGTGGAAAGCCGCGATGGACGCCGCTGACGCGCCGCTGACCACCGCCCGCAACGACAGCCTGGCGCGCCGCCGCGCCATGATTGAAGAGGCACAAGCCCTGGGCGCCGAGCCGCAGCTGCGCATCGACGCCGTCAAGGCCGTGCAGCAACGCTGGCAGGCAGAAGCTCAGCAGGTGCCGATCGAGCGCAAGCAGGAGCAAAAGCTGTGGGACGCTTTTCGCAAGCCGATTGACGACGCTTTTCAGCGCAAAACCGCAGAGCGTGAAAAAGCCGCCGGTGCGTTGGGCGAGTTTGACCGCATGGTGCTGGAGGCCTCCAAGGCGGTGGCCGAGGCCACCGCCAGTGGCGACGCGCAAAAAATCCACGCCGCTGCCAAGGCTCTGGAAGCCGTGGTGCGCGGCCAGTTACCGGCGGCGGCCCCTGCAGCCCCGGCCCATGCACCTGGGCCTGCGCCTGCACCTGCACCCGCCGAAGCCGCTGCGCCCGTCGCTGAGCAAGCAGGCGCAGCTGTTGCTGCAGCCGACAGCGCCGCTGAAGTTGCAGCTGAAGCAGGGTCTGAAGCCGCAAGCGAAGCCGCTGCGGCAAGCAAAGATGCCGCGCCCGCCCCCCAAGAAGCTGTGACCGAAGCTGAGCCCGCCCCGGCACCCGCGCCGGCCAAACCCGCACCCAAGCCCGTGGTCGCCATGCGCGGCGACGACCGCCCTGGCATGCGCAAGGCCGAGCCCGCACCTCCAGGGCGCGGCGGCAAGTTCGGTGACCGTAAAGACACGCGACCCGGCAGCAAGCCCGATGCGCGCCCGCGCACCGGCATGGAAAACAAGTTTGAACCGCGCCGCGACGAGCGCCCGGAGCGCGGTGGCCGCAGCGAGCGACCGGCTTTTGAAGAACGTGGCCCACGTCTGGGTGATGCTGCTTTCCGCGCTCAGCGGGAAGCCTTCGAGGTTGCCAACCAGGCCCTGCAAAAACTCCATGAGCAAGCCCACGGCGAAGTGCTCACCCATTTGCTGTCAGCCTGGGAAAAGCGTGACCCTGCGCAATTGCCCTCGGCTCAAGACCTGGGCAAGCCCGTGCCGGCGGCCACGCGCACGCGTTGGGCGCAGTCTTTGTCTGCACCAGCCAAGGGCGATGCCGCCGAAGCCTTGCTGCGCCTGGAAATCGCCACTGAGTTGCCAACCCCGGCAGAGCACATCAGCGCGCGCCGCATGTTGCAGCTGCAATTGCTCACCCGCCGCAACGCGCCTGCCCCGCATGAAACCACGGCTGACGACATGGCCCAGGTGTTTGGCAGCGCCTTTGACGCCGCGCAAAGCCGGCGTGTACAAAACATTCTCAAGGCCTTGCTCAAGCGCTGAGCTGTACAGGCGGTTTGACTCCAATCCCGGGCTTGAAAAAGGCGTTAAGCAGCGGGACGAGCTCTGGAAAATTTTCTGCAAAGCGCCCGGGGTTGACGAAATAAGCCTCGCTGGCCACCGCAAAAAACTCTGCCGGTGCGCTGGCGGCATAAGCGTCTAGCCAAGGCGCTGGCCCGCCGAAGCGATCAGCCATGGTCACTTGGGTGCAAAACCTGGCGTAACTCTCTTGCATGGTGCTTTGCCAGCGCTGGCGCAGTGCGCGCGTGGGCAGGGGCGGGCAACCGTCGGCCTGGCCATTGCGCATGTCGAGCTTGTGAACGAACTCGTGAATCACCACGTTGTAGCCCTCGGGCGCCGACTCGCCCGCTGCCGCCACGTCTTCCCAGCTCAGCGTCACCGGCCCCATCTCCATGGCCTCGCCGCTGAGCTCTTCGGTGTAGCGGTGCACCACGCCGGCCTCGTCGGTCACTTCGCGGGGCGCCAGCATCGCGCCGGGGTGGACCACGATGCCCTTGAAGTCGTCGTACCAATGCAGACCCAGGTAAAGCACCGGCAGGCAGGCCTGTGCGGCAATCGCTACGGCCATCGCATCAGTCACTTGCAAGCCATGCGCACCAAAAAACTCTTTGTCCGCCAGAAATTCGGCGCTCATCGTGCGCAAACGCCGGGCCAGCGCCGGCGGCTCGGCGGGTAAAAAAGCAAAGTCCTGCAAGGTGCGTTGCCAGAGCGCATCCGGAATGGGCACACCGCGCGCGCCGGCAGGACGCAGTGCCTGTGGCAACCAGCCGAGCAATCGCTTGAGCACGGCGCGCAGATTAAACGGGCAGCGCCAGCCGCTGCAGCCCGGCGGCACTCAGGCGCAGCAGCTCGGCTCGTGGAGGATGGGCGGCCGCATCCCAGTCGCTGAGCACCACGCGCTGTAAGCCATGCGCCAGCGCGTGAACTGCCGGCCGGTGGGTGTGGCCGTGAATCAGCGTCTGTGCACCGGCAGCCTGCAACCATTGGACGGCGGCAGTGCTGTCGACCTCGGCATAGGCTGCGCCCACTTTGTGGCGCGCCTGACTTTGCGCCCGCAGCGCCAGGGCAATGGCTTCACGCTCGGCCAGCGGGCGCGCCAAAAAAGTCTGTTGCCATGGGGCTTGCTGGACTTGCTGCCTGAACGCCAGGTACTCGGTATCGTTCAGGCACAGCGCGTCACCATGGGACAGCAGCCAGTTTTCTCCGGCAAATTGCAACACGGTCGGGTCTGCCAGCAAAGTGGCATGACAGTGTTCCATCAGGGTGTGGCCAACCAGAAAATCGCGGTTGCCATGCATGAAAAAAAGTGCAAGGCGCTCTCCGGCGGCGCTCATTTCGTCTGCGCAAAGTGCTTCAAAGCGCCGGTTCAGTCCAATGTTGTCGTCGATCACGTCGTCACCAACCCAGACTTCAAACACATCGCCAAGCATGAAGACGGCGTCAGCCGGTGTGCTCTTGAGGTAGCGCGAGAAGGCGTCGAAGTTGGCGGGCTCTTGCGCGCGCAGGTGTAAGTCGGAAATAAAATCCACCGCGGCCCATGAAGCAGGCGCTTGCAGCGTAGCCATGGTGGGCACTTTCATGGGCGGGGCCATGGCCGCACAGCAGGGCGAGGGCCCTGACAGCGCGGCCTAGTCTTCAGGCCAGCAAAACGGCTTTTTCGATGATCACATCGACCAGCGGCACGTCTTCATGAAGGCCCTTGCGGCCGGTTTTGCAGCCGGCAATTTTGTCCACAATCTCGGCGCCGCCAATCACTTTGGCAAACACCGCGTAACCCCAGCCCGAAGTTGTCGGCGCGGAATGGTCCAGAAAGTCGTTGTCTGAGACGTTGATGAAAAACTGCGAGCTGGCCGAGTGGGGTTGGTTGGTGCGCGCCATGGCTACCGTGTAGTGCAGGTTTTTCAGACCGTTGTTGGCCTCGTTTTCGATCTCACCATGGGTGGGCTTTTGCTTCATGCCGACAGCAAAGCCGCCGCCTTGAACCATGAAGTCAGCAATCACGCGGTGAAAAACGGTGTTGTCGTAATGGCCCTTACTGACATAGCTCAGGAAATTGGCCACTGATTTGGGCGCTTTGTCCTGCTCAAGTTCAAGGGTGATCACGCCGTGCGCGGCAATGTGGAGTTCAACTTTGGGATTCGTCATGGGATTGCTCATTAGTTCAGGGAAGCACTGATTATAAGAACTGGCGTTTTGGGCACGTCGCTGGGAAATGGGCCGCCCGCGCCGGTGGGCACAGACTTGATTTTATTGACCACATCCATGCCGCTAACGACTTTGCCAAAGACGGTGTAGCCGAACAATTGCGCTGCGTTGAGCAGTTGGGCGCGCGGTGTGTTTTCATAGACCCGGCCCTGGTATTCAAAGCGCGGCACCGGGTCACCCGGCGGTATTGGGGTGGGGTTGAGAAAATCGTTGTCTTTGACATTGATAAAAAACTGCGCTGTGGCTGATTGAGGGTCATTGGTGCGGGCCATGGCCAGGGTGCCGACGTTATTTTTGTTGCCGCCTTTGGCCATCGCTTCGCGACCTTCGTGCAGCACGGGTGCGCGGGTGGGTTTTTGCTGGTAGCGCGCATCAAAGCCGCCACCTTGCACCATGAAGTTGCTGATCACCCGGTGAAACACCGTGCCGTCATAGTGCTTGTCATTGACGTATTGCAAAAAATTGGCGACTGTCTTGGGGGCTTTGTCTGGATAGACCTCCACCACAAACTCGCCTTCGCTGGTGACAAATTTCACGCGCGGCGCAGTCTGACTTTGCGCTAAAGCAGCACCACTGGCCGCCAACAGGGCCAGCGCCATCACGGCGGGCCTGAGCCGGGGCATGAGCTTGGACAAGCCGGGCAAAGTCAAAAGCGCCGGGGCAGGGTGTAAGGCCATGGGCAAAATCTCAGGGTTTGGCTGCGGGGCTGGCCGGCGTCACCTTACTGGTGTTGGCCGGGGTGGTATTGGTCAGTGGCAGGCGGGTGGGCTGGCTTTTGACTGGCGGGCTCAGCAAATTGCGTAAGAGCGCAAGTTTGTTCGGAATGCTGGCGCTGCGGGGTTCATTTTGCAAGGCCTTGGCGTACGACTGGCTGGCCAGTTGCAACAGCACATCGCCCAGGTTTTCGTGGGCCGCGGCATAGCTGGGGTTGGTGCGAATCGCCATTTCCAGGGCGATGCGGGCTTTGTCCAAATCACCTTGCCCTGCGTACAGCACCGCCAGGTTGTTGTAGGGCTCGGGCAGCTCCGGATAGTCCTGGTTGAGCTGACGGAAAATCACCATGGCTTCGGCGCTTTGCCCCATGTCGTTATGGATAACCCCCTTGATAAACCGCATCTGTGGGTCGCGGGGCTTGCCGGCCAGGTACACATCGACTTTGGTCAGTGCTTCGCCGAATTTGCGAGCCGTCACCAGCCGGTTGACGTCGGTGTAGTCGTCCGCATGAGCCCCCGTCGGCATGGCGGTGACAAGCAGCACAGCACACAGACTGAGCAGCGCGGCCATTTTTTGCAGGATGTTCAAGGGGCTTGGCAGAGTGTGCATGATGGCTTGTGGCGATGATCGCATGTTGAGGTCTGAGCCGGGCTTCCTGGCGTGGTGGTTTGCCGGCTCGCCTATACTGAAAAAAGATTGTAGCGGGAGGGTATAGTCACCCCTCGCTCAGCTCTTTCACCGGTGTCTTTTTCCCACTCATGAGCCTTCGCATTTACAACACGCTCTCACGGGAGATTGAGCAGTTTTCGCCGCTGC
>CAXNEG010000059.1:0-8957 GCA_964201305.1 Polaromonas sp. | reverse complement strand
GGCATCACATGCCCCGCGCTGGTGATTGCCGGCACCCGCGACGAAGCCACCCCGGTCGCCTTGTCCGAAGCCATCGTCGCCAGCCTGCCCGGCGCCAGACTTGCCACGCTGCCGGCAGCGCACCTGAGTGCGGTGGAGCAACCGGTGGCCTTTGCGGCCTTGCTGGAGGCGTTTTTCGCCGGGCAGTCTTAAGGCCTTACGTCCTTGGCCACCCCATCCCATTACCCTGTCGACGAGCGCGAGGTCGAGATCAGTGCGATCCGGGCGCAGGGTGCTGGCGGGCAAAACGTCAACAAAGTCTCCAGTGCAGTGCATCTGCGTTTTGACATTGCCGCATCGTCTTTGCCGGAAGAGATCAAAGAGCGGCTGCTCGCACTCAGTGACAGCCGCATCACGCAGGGCGGCGTGCTGGTGCTCAAAGCCCAGCAGCACCGGACCCAGGAGTTGAACCGCAGCGACGCACTGGCGCGCCTGCAAGAGGTCGTCGACAGCGTGGCAGTGCCACCCAAAGCGCGGCGTGCCACCAAACCCACATTTGGCTCCAAGCAGCGGCGTCTGGAAGGCAAAAGCCTGCGCGCAGACATCAAGAACTTGCGCGGTAAGGTGCAGGAATGACAGTGCCCGTAGAAGTCAGTCTTGTGTTGCAGCGCGCCCGCCGCGTTTGCACGCCTTGCGGTCAGGGCGATCTGGTTTGGCATGTGTGGGGAGAGCAGGGCGCTGACCCCGCCTTGCCGCCCCTGCTGCTCTTGCATGGCGGCAGCGGCAGCTGGACGCACTGGCTGCTTAATGTCATGCCTTTGGCGGCAACTGGCCGCCGGGTGCTGGTGCCCGATCTGCCGGGCTTTGGCGATTCTGCATTGCCGCCTTCAGGTACCGACGTCGATGCCATGCCTGCGCCGCTCGAGCAGGGACTGGCCCAGCTGTTGGGTGACACGGCCTGCGACCTGGCAGGCTTTTCATTCGGCGGGATGACGGCCGGTTTGCTGGCCGGCGAGTTCCCCGCACGGGTGGCCCGGCTGGTGTTGATCGGCGCGCCCGGCATGGGCTTGAAGGCACTTGTGCCTTTCAAGCTCAAAGCCTGGCGCCACTTGCCCGGCGAGGCACAGCGCCTGGCCGTGCACCGGGACAACCTCCAGCTGCTGATGCTTCATGCCCCTGAGGCCATCACGCCGCTGGCTTGCCAGCTGCAATCGGCCAACGCCGTGCGCGACAGATTGCCTAAGCGCCGCCTTTCGAACACCAACATCTTGGCCCGCACCATGCCCGGGCTGCGCTGCCCGGTTCATGCTGTGTACGGCGAGCACGACCCTTTATACAAAGGGCAGATTCAGGCATATGAAAACGCGTTGCAACAGGCGCCCGGTTTCCGGGGCATGCACGCGATTGCGGCTGCCGGCCACTGGGCGCAGTTTGAGCAAGCAGATGCCTTCAATCGGCTATTGCTGGCGCTGCTGGACACGCATCAGGGGGCAATCTGTGGCGGCTAAGCGGCCGCGGGCCGGCCTGCATTTGTTCTATTGACAGAACAAACCAGCGGGGGCACCATGACGTCAGGGTACAGCGGGCCTTCAGCCTGCGCCCTCTCTCTTTGAAAGACAGCCCGAATGGAAGCCTCCAGCAAGTCGGCCCGCCAACTCTTTAGCGACATCAAGGCCAACCCCACCCGCAAGCGCTTTGGTTTCGGCAAGATGCCAGCGCTCATCAACATCGATCTGCAAAAAGCCTACACCATGGTGGGCGAATTCGCCACGGCTTACGAAACCGATCCACGCCAGTTGGAGTACGTCAACAGCCTGGCAGCAGAGTTCCGGGCCAAGGGCTTTCCGGTGGTCTGGACTTATGTGGCCTACATGGACTCGGGCGAAGATTGCGGTGTCTGGGGCACGCGCACCGACACGCCGGATTCGCTGCAAAACATCAAGGTCGCAAGCCGCCGCGCCGAGTTTGACGACCGCCTGGTGATTGACCACAAACGCGATATCGTCATCAACAAGCGCATGGCGTCGGCATTTTTTGAAACCAATCTCGGCTCGGTCTTTAACTTCCATGGCGTGGACACCATCGTGGTGACCGGCGGCTCTACCTCGGGTTGCGTGCGCGCCACCGTGGTGGACAGCATTTCCCGCAGCTTTCGCACCATCGTCCCAGAGGAATGTGTGGCCGACAAGCACGAGTCGCCGCATTTCGCCAACCTGTATGACATGGGTCTGAAATACGCCGATGTGCTGACAGTGGCCGAGACCATCGAGCAACTGCGCCGGGTGCCTTCGGCTGCCGGAGCCACATCTTGAAGCGCGACCCCGACCTTTACGACTACCTGCCCTACAACGCGCAGCGACCGGTCATCCAATGGCCCAACGGTGCCAGGGTGGCTTTTTGGGTGGCTCCTAATATTGAGTTCTACGAGCTCAACCCGCCGCGCAACCCGGCCCGTGCACCCTGGGCCAGGCCTGCGCCCGACGTGCTCAATTATTCTTACCGCGACTACGGCAACCGGGCGGGTTTTTGGCGCATGCTGGAAGCCATGAAACGTTGCAATGTGCGCGGCAGCGTCTCGCTCAATGTGGCGGTGTGCGAGCACCACCCCGAAGTCATCAAAGCCTGCGCTGACAACGGCTGGGAGTTTTACTCGCACGGCACCTACAACACGCGCTACCTCATGGGTATGACAGAGGCCGAGGAGCGTGCCGTCATCCAGGACTCGATCGACACCATCAAAAAGCACACCGGTCAAAAGCTCGACGGCTGGCTGGCGCCGGCGCTGACCTACACGCCCAACACCATGGACCTGGTGGCCGAGATGGGCCTGACCTACATCTGCGACCTGTTTCATGACGACCAGCCCGGCCCGGTCAAGGTCAAGCAAGGCCGGCTGACCAGCGTGCCTTACTCGCTGGAGATGAACGACACCATTGTCTACAACGTCAATCTGGTGCAGCCGCGGCGCTATGCCGATATTCTCAAGCGTCAGTTTGACCGCCTGTATGAAGAGGGCGAGCACTCGGGCACGGTGATGTGCATTCCTTTGCACCCCTACCTGGTGGGGCAGCCCTACCGGATGGCTGCATTTGAAGAAGCCCTCTCCTACATTGCCGGCCACGACAAGGTCTGGCTGGCCACCGGGCGCGAGATTGCCCAGCATTTCAACGAGCACTACTTTGATGCTTTCACAGCGGCCGCCCAACCCGTTGGAGAAGCACCATGAGCACCAATGCCAAGCCTTTACCGGCCGACTACCTGGACTACCCGCTGCGCCGTTACGGCATGGACCATGAGCGCTATGACTGGTCGATGTTGCCTGAGCGCAAGCCCGTGTCCTGGCCTCAGCAGGCTAGAGTGGCCTTGTGGGTGGTGCCGGCGCTGGAGTGGTTTCCGCTGAACATGGCGGGCGTGCCCTTCAAGCCGCCCGGGGCCATGCAGACCGCTTACCCCGATTTGCGCCACTACACCTTGCGCGACTACGGCAACCGCGTGGGCATTTTCCGCATCATGAAGGCGCTTGAAAAGCACGGCATCCGGCCCACGGTGGCAGTCAATGCCTCGGTGGCGGTGCGCTACCCGTCGCTCATCCAGGAATGCACGCAGCGCGGCTGGGAGATCATGGCCAACGGTCTGGACATGGACCATCTGCACCATGGCGGTCTGGCGCTTGACGACGAGAAAAAACTCATAGACACCACGCTGGACATATTGCGAAAGGCCAGCGGCCAGGCGGTGCGTGGCTGGTTGTCACCGGCCAAGTCCGAGTCTGCCGCGACGCTGGACTTGCTGGGCGCTGCAGGGCTTGACTATGTGTGCGACTGGGTCAATGACGACATGCCTTACGCCATGCGCACGGCCAGCGGCCCAATCCACGCCATGCCGCACCCGATCGACATCGACGACCACACCATCCTGGTTCAGAACCACCACACCGAAGACGACTTCCGTGACCAGTTGTGCGACCAGTTTGACCTTCTCTACAAAGAGTCGGCCACGGTAGGCGGGCGCATCATGGCGATTTCGCTGCACCCTTGGGTGATCGGGCAGCCTTACCGGATGCGTGCGCTTGAAGAAGCGCTGGCGCACATCATGCGTCACCCGGGTGTGTGGGCGGCGACCGGAAGCGAGATCCTCGATGCCTGGAAAGCATCCCGGGCCTGAGTGACTAGGCTGGGCGATGCGCCAAGGTTTCTGCCAGATCGTTCCAGACGTCCTGCCGGCGGATTTTTCCGTCGGCGATTTCAAAGCGATCGATAAAACGCACGCCCTCAAAACTACTTCCGTCCAGCCAGACGCCGCGCAGCGTACCCGAGCAATACACCACGGTGAAGCCGTCAGCCCAGTTTTCGTCAAAACGTTGGTAGTCTTTAGCGATGCTGCTGTAGCGGTTCTTGGCCCAGCTCACCAATTCGTCCAGCGCATGCATGGCCGGGTGGCCGGGAAAGTGCATCTCGAAACCAGGCGCCAGCAAGGCGCTGGCGGCTTTCAGGTCTCGCCCTTGCATAAGCGCCAGAAATTGGCGCACCATCTCGCTGGCGTTGGCGCATTCGGGTCCGCCCTTGGAGAACACCCGGCCATCGCGCTGGTAGGTGTGGGCATGGTTCACAAACACAGTGGTACCTGCCGCCGCGGCCGCAATCACCGAGCGGGCGGCCAGGGCCACGCGCCCGACCAGGCGTTCTTCGGCTTCGGCGCTGTAGCCGGGCAGTAGGGTGATGGAAATGACGGGCATGAGAACTCTCTTGTGGTTTGAATCAAAGGCGCATCATGCCTGTTTCTGAATTATCCGTGGCGCCGTCTGAGCGCATCATCCAACCGTGACCCCCATGAAAAAAATCCTGACCATCGTTCCCTTTGCCATGTCGCCCGAGAACCTGGCGCTGCGCCGGCAGCAGTTAGAAGGTTTGCAGTTCGGCCCCGACCTGCACTTTGAATACCGCGCGGTCAAGGCCGGCCCGGTGAACTATTCCAGCCACCATGATTTCGTACTGGCCGATGCCTCGATTTTTGAAGCAGGTTGCCGCGCGCAGGCAGAAGGCTTTGACGCAGTTTGCATCGACACCATGAGTGACTCCGGCGTGGCGGCCCTGCGCTCGGTGCTCGACATCCCGGTGTTCGGGCCGGGCAAGGTGTCCATGCTGACCGCGCTCATGCTGGGCGATCGCTTTTCCATTCTGACCATGGCCAGCCGCTGGAAGCCGCTTTACAAAAAAGCGCTGGACGATTTGGGCATGCATCACAAGTGCGCGTCGGTGCGCGCCATCGAGGTGAGTCCCGACAACCAGGCGCTGCTGTCGGGCAAGGAAGAAGAGGTTTTTCCGCTGCTGGAGGCGGCCGCCCTGAAGGCCATCGAGATCGATGGTGCGGACGTGATCATCCTGGGCTCTACCACCATGCACCAGGCACACGCTTACCTGCAGGCCCGCCTGCCGGTGCCCGTGATCAACCCCGGCCCCTTGAGCTACAAAATCGCCGAAGCAGCACTGGCCCTGAGCCACACGCACAGCCGCACGGCTTACCCGCGGCCCATGCATCCACGCCTGGACATGCTCACTGCCATGTTGGACGCCGCGAAGGCCGCGTCATGAGCGGGCTGGATGCTGCATCGCTGAGCCATTTGGCCGAGCGCTACTTTGCCGCCGTGGACCGCATGGATGTGGCGGCTACCTTGGCCTGCTTTGCGCCTGATGCAAGTTTCACTATCGCCACGTATTCGAATGTGTACCAGGGCCGCGACACTGAAATTGCCGGCATGTTCGAGCGGCTCAATGAACGCTATGCCAAGGTCTGGCACGGGAATTTCGACCATGTGACGGATGTGCCCGCGCAGCGCATCGCCAGCCGCTTCCAGGTGGAGAACATCACCCATGAAGGCCAGAAACTGGTCAAGAACAACTGCAACTTCTTTCGTGTGCAGGACGGCCTCTTTACCGAGGTCTTCGTCTACATGAGCGGCGATAACTCGCTGGGCTGAACACCCCGCTAACAAGCTGCTCAGGTGGCTTGTGGCGCGCGCTCGAGCAGGGCGGCCCAGGGCGCCAGACTGCCTTTGAGGGCCGCCATTTCCAGCGTGGCTTCCAGTACCGCCGCTGCATGCGCTGCCGGCCAAACGCGCTGCGTCAGGTCTATAAACTTTTGCCGCAGCTCTTCGCGGCTGTAGGGCGCGGCATCGTCGCCGCGGTTGACGCCGGCTTCACCGGTAATTTGCCGGCCGTCATGCAAGCTGATGACGACCCGGGCCGGCCGCTCCAGCGGCAGGCGTTGCGTCATGGACGGGTCTTCGCTGACCTCGACTTTTTGCGCCAGTGCCAGCACGGCCGGGTCACGCACCGCATCCCAGGTGAAACTGGACAAGGCGCTGCTTTGGTTCACCAGGCGTGTGGCCACGGCAAAGGGCACCGAGAACTTGGCAGCCAGTGTGTTGCGCGGCGCTTTGTCTTTGAGTTCGGCCGCCAAGTTGTAGGTGCTGACATCAATGCTGGCAATCTCTGCAGGCGCAGGCAAGGGGCCTCTGCTGGCGATCTGGTCAATCGCGTCCAGCGTGCCGTGGTTGTAGCGGCAGCAGGAGTGCAGCTTGAAGTAGTTGCGCATCAAGTGCCATTGGCTGCCCAGGTCGTCGATCAGCCCGACGGTGTCGAATTTCTCGGAAATGATCTTGCCCAGCAGCGAGCTCAGGCCATCATGCTCGCCGGTGAAACCGCATTCGGCCAGCTGAAGGGCCAGCAAGCCATTGCGGTTGCTCAGGCCGGCGTAAACATTGCGCACCAATCCGCCTTCGAGCATGGTCTGCTTGGAGCTGGCAGTGGTCAGCGATGCGCTGATGTTCAGCGTCTCGCGCATGGCCTTGGCATCCATGCCGGCGATGCGGGCGCAGGCAGCGGCTGCGCCCACTGTGCCCCAGGTGCCGTGCGGGTGCATGGCGCCGCGCAGCGCAGAGGCCGCACCCAGCCGCGAGCCGACTTCGTAGCCGGTGACCAGCGCCGACAAAAACACCGGGGCCGTCACAGCGCGCTCTTGGCTCAGCGCCAGCGCCGCCGGGATCACATGGACCGCCGGGTGGCCGCGTGAAAACCGGTTGCCCTCGTCCATCTCCAAAAAAGTGCCGGAGGTGCCGTTGATGAAGGCGGCGCTGTCGGTGCTGGTGCGACGCCCCAGTCCTACCAGCCCGGCGCTGGCTCCCGGCGCCTGGCGTGCAGCCAGCGCACGCAATTCAGGTTCGGCCGAGCCGGCGACCATCGCGCCCACGGTGTCGGCCAGAATCCAGCCGACCTGCTCGTGAATGTCGCTGCCCAGCGCTTCGTAAGTGATGCCGGCGGCAAACTGGCTGAAGGTGTCGAGGTAGTCCATGGGCTTGGGCTTTAAAGCATGTAATCCATTCGAATGATTCAAACGGGGCGGGCTATGGGGGTCTTTACTGCTTGACTTCAGAGTGCGATGACTTCATAGTCTAGGCTAATTGTTCTACGAATGGAACAATTAAATCACTCACCATTTTTCACCTACTTTGTCTGCTTTTCAACTGAGGACCCTGCCATGACCACCAATGCGAATCTGACCCGTCGATTGATACTTCAAGCTGGTGCTGCCAGTGCTGCACTGGGCGCGCCAGGCCTGTTGTTGGCCCAGCCCAAACCGATCAAAATTGGCCTGGTTCACCCCGTTAGCGGCTTTTTGGCGTACAACGGCAGCCAAGGACGTCTCGGATGCCAGATGGCGATTGACGCGATCAATGCGGCCGGCGGTATCAAGTCCATGGGTGGTGCCAAGCTCGAGGCGGCGCTGGCCGATTCGCAGTCACGTCCTGAAGTCGGCGTGTCCGAAGTTGAGCGTCTTCAACAAGACGGTGTATCGGCTTATGTAGGCTGCTTCGCCAGCGCCATTGCCCTGGCCGCCACGCAAGCTGCTGCCAAATACAACACACCTTTCCTGATCGACGTTGGCGTGTCCGACTCGATCGTCGAGCGTGGCCTTAAAAACGTTTTCCGCCTGGCACCTGGTTTTGGCAAGTGCGCTGAAGACGCCATCGTCGCTCTGGGTGAAGTCAACAAGGCCGCCGGTAACGTGGCCAAGACAGCGGTGCTGGTGCATGAAGAGTCCGAGTTCGGCACGGGCACCGCCAAGCTGCTGGCCGGCAAACTGCCGTCCATCAATATGCAGGTGGCTGAGGTCATCAAGCACGCCAACCCCACGCGTGACTTCTCGAACGTGGCCTTGCGCATCAAGAGTCTCAAGCCTGATCTGGTGATCATGAGCAACTACCAAAACGAATACGTGCTGCTGGCGCGTACCCTGCATCAGCAAAAAGTGGACGTGACAGCCATGTTCAGCGTGCTCGGTGGTGGCTTCAACTACAAACTGGTTAAAGAGCAGCCGCAGGTGGCGCAGCACATGATGGACTTTAACCACTGGTTCAGCCCGCGTGACCCCAAGGCCATCGAGATGAAAAAGAAGGTTGAGGCCACCGGCAACCTGTTCACCTTCGAGGTGTACTGCGGCTGGAACTCGGTCATGGTCTATGCCGACGCGCTGGAGCGTGCCAAGTCGGCCGACAAAGAAAAAGCCATCGCGGCCCTGGAGAGCAGCAGCTGGTCCAACCACTTCATGCCTTACGGACCGACCAAGTTCGTCAACGGTCAAAACACCGGTGGTCGTGCCTCATTGCTGCAAGCCTCAGCCACTGACATTGAAGTGGTCTGGCCCAACCAGTTCGCATCGACCAAGGCCGTCTTCCCGCGTCCCAAGATCAGCTGATCAGACTGGTACTTTCCAGTCTAGCCAGTAAGACCACCCGGCCCGCCCGAAAGGGCAGGCCGAGTGCTCTCATGCTTCACAACCCAGGGGAATAGATTTGGACTTGACGATCCTAGGCGCAGCCGCGATCAACGGCCTGCTGATCGGTGGTATTTACACGCTCGTAGCCTCCGGCCTGACGCTGATCTACGGTGTCTTGCACATCATCAATTTTGCGCATGGCA
>CAXNEG010000058.1:0-8981 GCA_964201305.1 Polaromonas sp. | reverse complement strand
TCGTCTTCGGTGTGGACGACGTGTTCGTCCCAGATCTTGTCGTAGAGGGTGCGCATGGTGGTTCCTTCGGAAGCGCTGATTTTAGGGGCATGGCGGGGGGCGGGTGCACCTAAAGCCTCAGGCGGCAGTTGTGGCGGCGCTTCAGTTGTCCCCGGGCCGCTGCCATGCTGCCGGCCATTGCAGCTGCCGGCCGCTGCTGCGCCTGAGCCTTGCGATGTCTTCGGGCGTGTCCACATCTTGCACAAAATGCGGGTTATGGCAGTCAAAAGCCTCTACCAACGGCGCATTGGCCTGGCGCCACTGCTTGCAGCCTACATCGGTGGGGCAGGCCAGCATGGCGGCGCGTACAGCAGTCGTGAAGACAACGGGGTTGCCGGGCTGACCATCCACACGCGGGTAAAGCAAGGCGCTGCCTGGCAGGCGCTGCTGGAAAGCCTGGAACAGTTGCCGCAGGTCGGCCGCGTCAAGCAGCGGCTGGTCAGCCAGGGCCATCAGCACAGCCTCACTTTGCCCGCTGAGGCTTTGCAGGCCCAGGCGCTGCGAACCGACGGGCCCGGCGTCCGGATCGGGGTTGATCACCACGCTGACTTTCAATGCTTTGATGGCTGCCTCGATGTCCTTGGCATGGTGTCCCAGCACCAGCACCAGCTCACTGACGCCGGCTTGGCGCAAGGCCATGACTTGACGGCAGATCAGCGGTACGCTATCGAGTTCCAGCAGTGACTTGGGCCGCCGCCCCATGCGAGCGCCCGCGCCGGCGGCCATCAACACTGCCGCCAAGCTCAATGGGTGTTGCGGGGCGGGCGCCGGCATGGTGGCTTGCATGCGGCCCTCAGTCGATGATCTTACCGGGGTCGAGTTCGCGCACACGCGGATCGACGTTGTAGCCACCAAACTCGGTGTAGCGCAGCAGCTGCCGGTCGCAGCGCTGGCAGTGCCAGACCTCGCACTGGTTGTACGGAAAGAAGGCCTGCGCGATGGGCGCGTCGGGCGAGTCGTATCGCGTGCCTTGCGGATGTTTTTCTTCGAGCGTAGGCTCGTCGATGGCCGGGTCACGCAGGGTGCCAATCAAGCTCATCTGCGCTGATTCCCAGCGGTACTCGGCCAGACTTTCCCAGGCAGTGCAGGCGCCCAATGCGCAGCTGCAAGCTTGCGGCGCCCGGGGGTGGGCCAAGGCCAGCCGCAGTTCAGCGGAAGAAGCGATGTATTTCATGCGGGCTCATTATGCAAAAAGCCCGCCGGGCAAGCGCGGCGGGCTTTGGGTGGCGAGTTGCCGGCGCTTTAGCGCTTGGCGAGTGGTTTGACGTCGCGCGGCACCGAGCCGGTGAACAGCTGGCGTGGGCGGCCGATCTTGTACTCGGGGTCACCGATCATTTCGTTGAGCTGGGCGATCCAGCCGACAGTGCGCGCCAGCGCAAAGATGGCGGTGAACAAAGGCACAGGAATGCCAATGGCGCGCTGCACGATACCGGAGTAGAAGTCGACATTCGGGTAGAGCTTGCGCGAGACAAAGTAATCGTCTTCGAGTGCGATTTTTTCGAGTGCCATAGCCAGCTTGAACAAGGGGTCTTTTTCCAGGCCCATCTCTTGCAGCACTTCTTTGCAGGTTTCCTGCATCAGCTTGGCACGCGGGTCGTAGTTTTTATAAACGCGGTGACCAAAACCCATCAGCTTGACGCTGGAGTTTTTGTCTTTGACTTGCTTGATGAAGTCGCCGATTTTCTCGACGCCGCCGTTCTTCTGGATGTCGCCCAGCATGTTGAGGGCTGCTTCGTTGGCACCGCCGTGGGCCGGGCCCCAGAGGCAGGCCACGCCGGCTGCAATGGCGGCAAACGGGTTGGTGCCCGACGAGCCGCACAAGCGCACGGTGGAGGTTGAGGCGTTTTGCTCGTGGTCGGCGTGCAAGATGAAGAAGCGGTCCAGCGCGCGCTCGAGCACCGGGTTGACCTTGTACTCTTCGCAGGGGTTGGCAAACATCATGTGCAAGAAATTACCTGAGTAACTCAGGCTGTTCTTCGGGTACATGTAGGGCTGGCCTATGGTGTATTTGTAGGCCATAGCGACCAGCGTTGGCATTTTGGCGATCAGGCGGATGGCCGCGATTTCGCGGTGTTCGGGGTTGGTGATGTCGGTGCTGTCATGGTAGAAGGCCGACAGGGCGCCGACCAGGCCGGTCATGATGGCCATCGGGTGCGCGTCACGGCGAAAGCCACGCAGGAAAAACTGCATCTGCTCATTGACCATGGTGTGGTTGGTCACGAGGCTGGTGAAGTCTTTCTTCTGGACAGCGTTGGGCAGATCACCGTAGAGCAGCAGGTGGCAGGTCTCCAGAAAGTCGCAGCTCGTGGCGAGTTGCTCGATCGGGTAACCGCGGTACAACAGCTCGCCCTTGTCGCCATCAATGTAGGTGATGGCTGACTGGCAAGCTGCTGTGGACAAAAAGCCCGGGTCGTAGGTGAACAGGCCGGTTTGAGCGTAGAGCTTACGGATGTCCACGACATCAGGACCCACGGAACCGTGGTAAACCGGCAAGTCAATGCTGGGCGTGCCGTTGCTGAATGAGAGTGTGGCTTTGTTGTCTGCGAGTTTCATTTTTACTTCCTTTAGTTAGGGATCAGAGCGCTGCATCCGCCAGCTCAATGCGAAACTATAAACAGCGCCAGCACTTCGCAGGCCTCAGGGGTGCAAGCTGATTGTGCTTCCAGTTCATAGGGTTGCTTGCGCTGCAAAAAGAGGTCCATCAGGTCATTGTCCGAAAGGTCCATTAGATCATTCAGGCCCTGGGCTTGCCTGACAGTCAGGGTTTTGTCGTGGCGATTGAAAAACCGCTCAATGAACAAGTCGTTTTCCAGCAGGCCGCGCCGGCAGCGCCAGCGCAGCTTGCTCAAAGCCCGCTCGTCCAGCAAGGGCGAGCTCAATGCTTCATCAGCGTCTGGCAGGGCAGGGGGCACGGTGCTTGGGGCCGGTCATTGAATTGATCAGCGAGCGGCTTAGACCGTGCGCATCACCATCATCTCTTTGATCTTGCCAATCGCCTTGGTCGGGTTCAGACCCTTGGGGCAGACATCGACGCAGTTCATGATGGTGTGGCAGCGGAAAAGACGGTACGGGTCTTCGAGGTTGTCCAGGCGGGCGGCGGTGTCTTCGTCGCGGCTGTCGGCGATGAAGCGGTAAGCCTGCAACAGGCCGGCCGGGCCGACGAACTTGTCCGGGTTCCACCAGAAGCTCGGGCAGCTGGTCGAGCAGCTGGCGCACAAGATGCACTCGTACAAACCATTGAGCTCGTCGCGCTCTTCAGGACTTTGCAGACGCTCTTTTTCAGGGGGTACGTTGTCGTTGACCAGGTAGGGCTTGATCGAGTTGTATTGCTTGAAGAACTGCGTCATGTCGACGATCAAGTCCCGCACCACAGGCAGACCGGGCAGTGGCTTGAGCACGATGGTGCCCTTGAGCGTGCGCATGTTGGTCAGGCAGGCGAGGCCGTTTTTGCCGTTGATATTCATGGCGTCGGAGCCGCAAACGCCTTCGCGGCAGGAGCGGCGGAAGGTGATGGAAGGGTCTTGCGCCTTGAGCTTCATCAGGGCATCGAGCAGCATGCGTTCGCTGCCATCGAGTTCTACCTCGATGGTCTGCATGAAGGGCTTGGCGTCCTGGTCAGGGTCGTAGCGGTAGATTTGGAATGTGCGTTTGGTCATGTTGTTCCCGCTTGTCGTGGGTTAGAAGCTGCGAACTGTCAGGGGGATCGAATCCACTGTCAGTGGTTTCATCTGGACGGGCTTGTAGGTCAGGCGGTTGCCTTGGCTGTGCCACAGCGTGTGCTTGTGCCAGTCGGTGTCGTTGCGCCCGTTCGGGTGCTCAGCGGTGTCGCCGTAGTCATCGACCGAGTGCGCGCCGCGGCTTTCGTGTCGGGCTGCGGCCGACACGATGGTCGCTTCGGCCGCTTCGATCAGGTTCTCGACTTCCAGTGCCTCGATGCGCGCGGTGTTGAAGATTTTCGACTTGTCTTTCAGGCCGATTTTCTTGACGCGCTCGCGCAGGGCAGCCATCTTGACCACGCCTTCGTCCATGATGGCCTGCGTGCGGAACACGCCGGCGTGCTGCTGCATAGCGGCACGGATGTCGTTGGCGACGTCTTGGGCGTACTCGCCTTCGCTGGCGTTGTCCAGGCGTGCGATACGGGCCAGGGTGGCGTCAGCTGCGTCAGCCGGCAGGCTCTTGTGCGTGGTGGTCTTGTTGAATTCAACGATGTGGTTGCCGGCAGCACGGCCAAAGACCAGCAAGTCGAGCAGTGAGTTGGTGCCCAGGCGGTTGGCGCCGTGCACGCTGACACAAGAGCATTCGCCCACGGCGTACAGGCCGTTGACCACTTCGCTTTGATTGGCCGCGTTTTGTGTGACCACCTGGCCGTGGATGTTGGTGGGAATTCCGCCCATCTGGTAATGGATGGTCGGCACCACCGGGATCGGTTCACGGGTGATGTCCACGTTGGCAAAGTTGTGACCAATCTCCAACACCGAAGGTAGGCGCTTCATGATGGTCTCGGCGCCCAGGTGGGTCATGTCGAGGTTGATGTAGTCCTTGTTGGGACCGCAGCCGCGACCTTCCTTGATCTCCTGGTCCATGCAGCGGGAAACGTAGTCGCGTGGGGCCAGGTCTTTGTAGGCGGGGGCGTAACGCTCCATGAAACGCTCGCCGTTGCTGTTACGCAAGATGGCGCCTTCGCCGCGGCAACCTTCGGTCAGCAACACGCCGGCGCCATGCACGCCGGTGGGGTGGAACTGCCAGAACTCCATGTCTTCGAGCGGAATGCCGGCGCGAGCTGCCATGCCCAGGCCGTCGCCGGTGTTGATGAAGGCATTGGTCGAAGCTGCAAAAATGCGACCCGCACCGCCGGTGGCCAGCAGCGTGGTCTTGGCTTCAAAAATATGCACGTCGCCCGATTCCATCTCGATGGCGGTCACGCCAACCACATCGCCCTTGGCGTCCCGGATCAGGTCCATGGCCAGCCACTCCACGAAGAAGCTGGTTTTTTCTTTGACGTTTTGCTGGTACAGCGTGTGCAGCATGGCGTGGCCGGTGCGGTCGGCGGCAGCGCAGGCGCGTTGCACAGCTTTTTCGCCGTAGTTGGCAGTGTGGCCGCCAAAGGGGCGCTGGTAAATCGTGCCGTCAGGGTTGCGGTCAAAGGGCATGCCCATGTGCTCGAGGTCATAGACGACCTTGGGGGCTTCGCGGCACATGTATTCAATGGCGTCCTGGTCGCCGAGCCAGTCGGAGCCTTTGACGGTGTCATAGAAGTGGTAGTGCCAGTTGTCTTCTGACATGTTGCCCAGCGAGGCGCCAATGCCGCCCTGGGCTGCGACTGTGTGCGAGCGGGTTGGAAATACTTTGGAGAGAACGGCCACGTTCAGGCCGGCGCGTGCCAGTTGCAAAGAGGCACGCATGCCTGAGCCACCGGCCCCGACGATGACGACGTCAAATTTACGCTTTGGAATTTTGGAGGAGAGGGTCATGATTTTCTTAGAAGCGCCACAAAACTTGAACGGCCCAACCGGAACATGCCACGAGCCAAACAATCGTAAATACCTGAAGCGACAAGCGAACGGCCACGGGTTTGACGTAGTCCATGAAGACGTCGCGCATGCCAACCCACACGTGCCAGAGCAGGCACAAGATGACCGCAAAGGTCAGCGTTTTCATGGCTTGCGAGGCAAAAATACCGGACCACTTGTCGTAGCCAATAGGGCCTTTGCTTAGCAGCAACTGCGCCAGCAACACGATGGTGAAAATCGCCATGACCGCGGCCGTGACGCGCTGGCTAAGCCAGTCACGCAGACCGTAATGGGCACCGACAACGATGCGCTTGGAACCGTAATTGACAGACATGCTTGATTTTCCTGAGAGGCTGGATTAGTAAAGGCCGAAGAGTTTGGCGCCTAGCAAGAGCGTGAGCGACAAGCCGATGGTCAGCACCACCTTGGCCGAGCTTTTGCCGAACTGCAACTCAACAGCTTTGTGGCTGATGTCCATCCACAGGTGGCGCAGGCCTGCGGTGAAGTGGTGCAAATAAGCCCAGATCAAGCCCAGTGCGACCAATTTCCAGATGAAGCCCGGCAAGCCCAGCATGCCCACGCTGAAAGCATTGGTGAAACGGGTAAAGGAGATTTCGGAGGAAATCGAGGTGTCAAACATCCAGATGATGAAGGGCATGAGCGCAAACATCATCACGCCGCTGACCCGGTGCAAGATGGAAACCCAACCGGCTGCAGGCAGTCTGTAAGTGGGAAGGTCTGTGAAAGCGTTGATATTTCTGAACTCGGGCCGTTGCTTGGCTGGTGTTGTCGCTGTTTCGGACATGCGCTGCTTTCTGTGTGATTTTGAGTAACAGGTTCGTAACTAAAACCCGCTCAACATTAAATTCTATTGCAATGCAGCATGAATTTTGCACTGTCTTGATGCAGATCGTTTGTTTTTATAAAAAATGATGCTACCAATAGGGGATTTGTTCGCAAGCTGACACAGGGGTTACAAATCGTCGAGGTTTTTCAGCATGGCGGCCGCGCTGTCCCGGATGGCCTGGCGTTCCTCGGGGGCTATCCGTTGCAGGTTCTTGACCATCAATGCCGTGCGCGGGTTGCTGCTAAAGCTGGCTTCATGACGGTCCAGGAAGTTCCAGTAAAGCACAGTCATGGGGCAGGCCTGCGGCCCGCTGCGTGTTTCGGGCTTGTAACTGCAGTCGCCACAGTAGTTGCTCATGCGTTTGACATAAGCACCGCTGGCCACATAGGGCTTGGAGGTGAAACGCCCGCCGTTGGCAAACAACGCCATGCCGGCCGTGTTGGGCAGCTCGACCCACTCGACTGCGTCCACGTAGACCGCCAGGTACCAGTCACACAGTGGCTGCGGTGAAATCTGTGCGGTGACGCCGAACATGCCGGTGACCATCAGCCGCTGAATATGGTGTGAGTAACCATTGGTCAGGGTCTGGCTGATGCACTGGCGCATACAGTTCATTTGGGTCTGGCCCGTCCAGTACCAGGCGGGCAATGGGTTCTCGTGGCCGTAGTGGTTGGCCTCTTTGAGCCCCGGCATGTCCAGAAAATAAACCCCGCGAATAAATTCGCGCCAGCCCAGCACTTGCCGGATGAAACCTTCGACGCTGGCCAGCGGCAGACCGCGCTGGTGCAAAGCCGCTTCGGCGGCGTGAATCACTTCAAGGGGATGCAGCAGTTTGAGGTTGAGTGAGCTCGACAGCAGCGCGTGCCAGCCAAAGTCCAGCCCGGTCCACATGGCGTCCTGGTGCGCGCCAAACAGCGGCAGTCGGTGCTCAATGAAATCAGCCAGCGCCAGCAGGGCCTGCTCGCGGGTCACCGGCCAGTTAAAGGCTTTCAGCTCGCCGGGGTGGGCGGCAAAGCGCTCTGCCACCAGGTGCAGCACCTGGCGCGTGATGTCGTCTTGCGCAAAGACCAGCGGCCGGGGCAGATCCTTTGGGCCCGCTTTGCCAAAGCCTTTGCGGTTGTCAGCATCAAAGTTCCATTGCCCGCCCAGCGGCTGCTCACCGTCCATCAGCACTTTGTACTGCTGACGCATCTTGCGGTAGAAAAATTCCATGCGCAGGCTGGTCGACTTGCCGGCCCATTGGCGAAACGAAGGCAGGCTGCATAAAAAATGTTTGTCCTCGCGCCAATCGAGCGGAGTGCGCTGGGCCTGGTCGGGTTTGCAGGTTTTTTCTATCAGTGCGCGCACGCGCAGGTCGCCAGGCTCAACGCCGATCACGCGTTCAGGTTGCAGCGCCAGCAGCGCGGCGCGCAGGCCGGCGGCCAGCGACAGGTCGCCTTCATGCTCCAGCGCGCGGTAGTGCACCGTGATTCCGCGTTGACGGAGCTGCCTGGCAAAGTGCCGCATGGCCGACAGGAACAGTGCGGTGCGCGCTTTGTGCGACCAGACGTGGGTGGATTCTTCAAACGCCTCGATCATCAGCACTGCATCGCGCGCGGTGTCTAGCCCGTCGAACAGCGAAGAGTCCATGTCGAGTTGATCGCCCAAAACAAGTAACAGATGACGGCAGGGTGGTTTCATGGAGTGCTACGGGGTGTCGTTGGCGTGCTGTTGTTACCGTTTTTTCGGGCGCGGCAGGCCTCAGAGCAGTATTTCACGTCAGCCCAGTTTTTAGCCCAGCTTTTGCGCCAGACCATGTCGCGCCCGCAGACCTGGCAGGGCTTGCTGGGCAGCCCGGCCTTGTTGCCTTTGAAGCCGTTTGGCGCCGCCATACCTTAGCTCAGGCTGTTGCGGTAGTGGTGGGTGTCGGTGCGGTACAGGCCGCGCCGCAATTCCATGGGCAGGTCGTTGTAAGTGAAGGCCGTACGCTCTACGCTTAAAAGCGGCTCGCCAGCTTTGACCTTGAGCAGTTCGCAGGCCGGCTCGCTGGCCGCCAGGGCCCGGATTTTTTCTTCAGCCCGCACCATGCGCACACCGAATTCTGTTTCAAACAGGGCATACATCGGGCCCCGGTAACTGTCCAGTCGCTCGGCCGTTAAGCCCTTAAAGGGTGCGGCCGGCAGCCAAAGGTCTTCCAAAATGGTAGGTCGTTGCTGGAAGGACAAGACCCGGCGTACATGCAACACCGCATCGCCGCTGCGCAAGCCCAGTGCGCGCGCAATGTCGGCCGGCGCACGCAGGCGTTTGCACTCAATGAAATGCCGCTGTCTAGGGCCTTCGCTGCTGGCATCCCCGGTGTCCGGCAAGAGCCGTAAAAAACGGTATTGCACTTGCTGCTCGGCATGGGTGGCGACAAAAGTGCCTTTGCCCTGGCGGCGCACCACCAGGTTTTCGGCGGCCAGCTCGTCAATGGCTTTGCGCACCGTGCCCTGGCTGACGCGAAAGCGCGCGGCCAGGTCCATCTCGCTGGGGATCACGTCCCCCGGCTTCCACTCGCCACCTTGCAGGCTTTGCAGGATCAGTACTTTGATTTGTTGGTAAAGCGG
>CAXNEG010000057.1:0-9042 GCA_964201305.1 Polaromonas sp. | reverse complement strand
ACCGCCACGCGCACCGCGCTACCCAGTCGCGCCACGGCCACACCGGTCATGGCAAAGCGCGAGGCCGGTTGCTCGAACTTGAGGTAATGCGCTTGCTGCGTGCACGGAAACTGCACCCCGAGCACGACTTCGTCGGGCTCCAGGGCGGTGGTGAAAAGACCGGTGAAAAATTCGTCTGCCGGCAGTTGGCGGCGGTCGGTGCAGACCGTGCCGTTGAAGGCCACTACGCCGGCAGGCCAGCAAGCCGCCGGGTCGGCGTTGGCAATAGAGCCGCCCAAGGTACCCCGCTGGCGGATCTGCTGGTCGCCAATGCCTTGCGCCAGTTGCGCCAGCATGGGCGCCAGTTGCTTGACCAGCGGCGACGCAGCCACGCTGGCGTGGCTGCACATCGCGCCTATCCAGAGGCCGCCGTCTTGCGCACGCATGCCACTGAGTTCCGGCAGGTCCTGCAAGTCAATCAGCATGGTGGGCTCTGACAAGCGCAACTTGATGGCCGCCAGCAGGCTTTGCCCACCGGCCAGCAGTTTGGCCTCCGGGTCTTCACGCAACCACGCCACGGCCTCTGCCACCCGGGCTGGCCGCCGGTAGTCAAAGTCCATCACGTGGCGGTCCCGCCCGGGCCGGCCGCCCGCATGTGTTGCAGGCCCTCACAAACGGCATTGACGATGCCGCGGTAACCGGTGCAGCGGCACAGGTTGCCGCACAACGCCTGGCTGACGGCTTGCGCCTCTGCGGGCACGCCCTCGCCCGCCATGGCCACGCCGCGCATGACCATGCCCGGCGTGCAAAAACCACATTGCAGCGCGTGGTGCCGGCCAAAGGCTTGTTGCATAGGGTGCAAGCTGCCGTCCGCCGCCTCTAAGCCCTCGATGGTCACGACGCTGGCGCCATGGACCTGCAGCGCCAAGACGTTGCAGGACTTGGTGGCCGCGCCGTCCACCAGCACCGTACAGGCGCCGCACTGGGCGGTGTCGCAGCCCTGGTGGGTGCCGGTCAGAGCGAGTTGCTCGCGCAGCAAGTCCACCAACAGGGTGGAAGGCAGAACAGCCAAGGCCACTGGCCGGCCATTGACCTGCAGGCTGACTGGAACAAGCGGCTTGACGGACATGATGAGTACTGCGGTATCAGCTCAGACGCAGGCCGCTGCGTGCAAGGGCTTCGCGGGTGGCTTGCTTTTCTGCTTCAGTCAGTGGCAGCAAAGGCCGGCGTACCGGCCCGCCTACCTGCCCGAGCAGCTCCATCCAGTACTTGCTGTGCGCCTGTGGCTTACCCTTGGGGCGCGACTGTTTAAAGGCCTGTCGGGCCGGGTTCAGGCTGTCGCGCAGGGCCCGCGCTTCGGCGTGCTTGCCCTCAAAAGCCAGTTGCGTGTAGCCATTGATACGCTGGTCTACCGCGGTCTGCAACAGGAAAGGCGGCGTCGAGCACAGGTACAGCCGCCAGCCCAGCTCGATCACGTTGTCCAGCCACTCTTCTTCAGAGGCCGTGCTGACAATGATCTTGTCCCCGGCCATTTCGGTCAGGCGCTTGTAGAGCGCACGGTCCACGCTGTACTTGATGGCCACGATGTTGGGCAGCTCGGCGATACGCGCGCACAGCTCGGGGCTCATCACGTAGCCGCAATCGGAGTGGTTCCACAAGGCAATGCCGATGTCCAGTTGCTCGCTGAGGTAGCGGTAGTACTCGTAAATGGTCTCGTCGGTGTCCGCGCCGAAATGCAAGACCGGGCTGTGCACCACGATGTAGTCGGCGCCTACATTTTGCGAGTGGCGCGCCAGCGCCAGCACGACGTCCAGGTTGGTGTCTGAGCACGAGCTGACGATGCCGCAATGGCCGTCGGCTTCTTCGACGGCCAGCTCAAATGAGCGCATGCGCTCGGCCACCGACATGGAGAAAAATTCGCCCTGCTTACCTGACACGAAGAGACCGCCGAGCTTGAGCGTTTGCGCCCAGTGGCGCAGGTTGCGGCGGTAGGCCGACTCGTCCATCGCCAGGCTGTCGCCAAAGGGCGTCATGGTGGCGGCCCAGACGCCGCGAAAGTTCTCGCGTGCGTACTCTTTGGCTTCTGATTTTTTGTATTTCATGGCATCGAGTCTCCGGTGGTTTGTTGCATGGCCCGCCACAAGCGTTCGGCGGTCAAAGGGAAATCAAGTGTTTTTTCACCCAGGGGTGAGAGCGCATCGGCCGCCGCATTGAGCAGCGCAGCCGGCACGCCGATGCAGCCGGCCTCGCCCACGCCCTTGGCGCCCAGCAGGTTGGCACTGGTGTTGGTGCTTGTGCTGGCGACCAGACTTTCGAGTTCGACCAGCGGCATCTCGTCGGCGCGCGGTATGGCGTAGTCCATCAGCGAGCCTGTGAGCAGCTGGCCTTGGTCGTCATAGACGATGCGCTCAAGCAGGGCCTGACCCAGGCCTTGCGCCAGACCGCCCAGCAACTGGCCTTCAGCAAGCTGCGGCGAGAGGATGCGGCCGGCGTCGTCCACCCAGACCAGGCGCTCAATGTGCGGCTGGCCAGTGTCGGGGTCGATCGCCATGCGGGCGATCACGCAGCCGTAGCTCCAGGCTTCGGCGGCTGCGGTGTACACCGTGTCTTCAACGATGGGCAGCAGCTCGCCGGCATCGCGCCGTCTAGCCACCGCGCTGGCGGCCTGCAACACGGCGCTGCCGCCGATGGCCATGCTGCGGCTGGCCAGCGCGCCCGTGCCGGCCGGGCAACTGGCGGTGTCACCTTCGATCACGCTGATCAGCGCGGGGGCACAGCCCAGCGCCTCTGCGGCAATCGCGGCATAACTGGTCTGATGGCCCTGTCCCTGTGAGGCCGAACCGCTGGCCACCTCCACACGGCCGTTCGGCAGCAAGCTGACGCGGGCGCTTTCCCAGCCCAGGCCGCAAGGCTCGACATACATGGCCAAGCCAATGCCCACCCACTCGCCGGCTGCGCGGCGCCGGGCTTGCTCGCGCCGTTCGTGGGCGTAGTCAAAACGTGCGCAGGCCCGCAACAGCGCAGCGCGGTAATCACCTGCGTCCAGGCTCTCGCCGGTCGGCGTGGCGTGGGGCATGGCGCTGACAAGATTGCGCAGGCGCAGCTCGACCGGATCGATGCCGCTCTGGCGGGCCGCCATATCGACCAGTCGCTCCATGAGCAGCGCAGCTTCCGGGCGCCCTGCCCCTCGGTAAATATGAACCGCTGCCGCGTTAGACATCTGCGCTTGGGCAGCAATGTCAATGCTGCTCACCACATAAGGCCCGGGCAATATGCGCGCGGCATTGCGCGCCGGCACCACGGCGCTGAAGGCCAGCCAGGCGCCAACAGGGAAATTCATGTCGGCTTGCAAGTGCACAAAGCGTCCCTGCGCATCCAGCCACAACTCGCCTTCGAGCCGGGCGCCACGCCCCTGTGTGGCCGAGGTGAATTCTTCTGAGCGAGAGGATGTCCACTTCACGCTGGCCTGCAAATGGTGTGCCGCGAAAGCGACCACCAGTTCTTCCGGTGCGACAGAAGCCTTGGCGCCGAAGGCACCCCCCACGTCCGGCGCAATCACGCGCACCTGCGTCAGCGGTAGACCCAGACAGCGTGCGATATCTGTACGCGCCCGCGAAGGGGTCTGCGTACCCAACCAGGCGGTCAGCAGGGCTGTCTGGGGGCACCACTGCGCCAACATGGCGCGTGGCTCGAGCGACATGCTGATCACGCGGGCTTGCTGATGCACCATCTGCACCTTGTGCACGGCCTGCAATTGCGCCCTATCACCAGCTTGGTGGCGCACTCGGCTCACTGTTGACGCACCGGCAGCGCCGTCGTGCTGTGCAGACTCGGCGTCATAGTCCACCTCTACAAGCTCGGCGGCGTGCTGCGCAGCATACAAAGTGCGCGCCACCACCAGAGCAATGGGCTGCCCCAGAAAATCGACCCGCTTGCGCGCCAATAAAGGAAAGTCAGGCAAGGGCTGAAAAGGTAACAGCGGATTGGCAGGCGGCATGGTGAGCGAGCCCAATTGCGCCGCGTCAATGACTGCCAGCACGTCCGCACCGGCACGGGCGGCTTGCAAGTCCAGACTGCGCAGTCGGGCACAGGCGTAGGTGCTGCGTACAAACACCGCGTGCAGCATGCCGGGCATTTGCAAGTCGTGCACATACTGCCCGCGCCCGGTCAGCAGGCGGCGATCTTCGACCCGGGCCAGGCCGTCGGGGCGTTGCGCTGCCTCTGACAAGGTGTCAGCGTGCATGCTCAGGTGATGCGTGCGCCAGGTACATGAATGCATTAAAGCCGCACGGGGCCGGCCAGACAAGCCATAAATATTGAAAGCTTCTTCAGCTTAACTTGGGAGTGCGCTCTGGGCGACAATGGCAGCTCATTGAACTTGGAGCCCAGTGCCATGACTGATTTGTCGCAACGTTTTCAGACCGCCGTCGCCGACTCGAAAGAACTGGACAGCCGCCCTGACAACGCCACCATGCTCAAACTGTATGCCTTGTACAAGCAGGCCACAGAGGGCGATGCGCCCGACGAAGGACCCGGCGACATGATCGGAAAATTCAAGCACAAGTCCTGGCTTGAAAAGCGCGGCATGAGCGCTGACGTGGCCATGCAGGCTTACATTGATTTAGTGGCTTCGCTGCAATAAAACGTCCGCGAAGTCCCGCGGCTTTAGCGCGTCGCTTCGCCGCCTTCTACAATCACGTTTTCAACCACGCCGGCGCCAGCCCGGCGAAATGCTGCAGCCGCCACATACTCCGGCGACTCAAAGCAGGAAACACCCACTTCCAGGCTGGGGAACTCAATCACCACAAAGCGGTGAAAGTCCTCAGGCCCTTCATTGATCTGGTACTTGCCGCCACGGGCCAGCACCTTGCCACCAAATTTTTGAAGGATGCCGGGCACCAGGTCGGTGTATTTCTTGTACTCCACGGGGTCGTGAATCTTGGCTCGGGCAATCCAATAAGCGGGCATGAAATATCCAGGTGTTAGAGCTTGACCGCGTTGCCCAGATTGGGCAGCCAGGTCGCGACTTGCGGAAAGAAGACCAGGGCCAAAATCGCGATCAGCAGCATGATCCAGTAAGGCACTGAGCCCTTAAAAATCTCGCCCGGCGTGAGGTCTTTTTCGTCGGTCACCGCCGCTTTCACGGTAAAGACCAATATGCCGAAAGGCGGCGTTAGCAAGCCGGTTTCAATGGCAATGATGCCGATGATGGCGAAAGCGATAGGGTCAAAGCCCAAGGCCACAGCCAAGGGTGCGAAAACAGGCACCGTCAGCAAGATGATGGAGATCGAGTCAATGATGCAACCCAGAATGAACCAGACCAGCACCATCAACGCCAAAATGACATAAGGAGACAAACCAGAGTTCAGAAAATACTCTTTGGTCGCGCCGGTCACACCCGTCATGGCCAACACGCGCGAGTAAAGCTGTGCAGAGACCAGCAGCAAAAGCAAAGGGGCCGAGGTCTTGCCCACCGACAAAATAGCCTCCAGCATTTCAGGCATTTTCATGCCGCGCATCAAGGCCAGAACCAGCGCCAGCGTAGCGCCCACGCCCGCACCTTCTGTCGGCGTAAAGACCCCCAGCCAGATGCCGCCCAGCACCAGCACGATCAGGCACAAGATGCCCAGGGTGCTGAGCAAGATGGCCTTCATGTCTTTTTCTTCAACCAGGTCGTTAGCGTCCCGCGCAAGCTGCTGCGCTGCGGGCAGCACGGCACCCTCACCGACTCGCTCGGGATGGCGGATCGCCACCCACATGATGTAGCCGATAAACAGCGTCACCACAATAAAGCCCGGGATGATGCCGGCAATAAAAAGCTTGCCAATCGCCATCTCAGTGAGCACACCCCAGACGATCATCAACACCGACGGTGGAATCAACATGCCCAGGCAGGCGCTGCCGGCAATGCAACCCAGCGCGAACTTGCGCTCGTAGCCGAAGCGGCGCATTTCAGGGTAAGCAATCTTAGAGAAAGCCGCCGCAGCGGCAATCGACACGCCGGTGACAAAAGCAAACACGGCATTGGCCAGCACCGTGGCCACACCCAGCCGGCCGGGGACGCGGCGGGTGGCACGGTTGATCAGGGCAAACAAGTCCGTGGCCGCCCCGCACTTGGCTAAGAACTCGCCCATCAGCATGAACAGCGGAATGACGGCAAAGATGTAGTCGCGCAGCGCCTCGTAGGCGGTGTTCGATGTGAAGCTCAGCACCGTCTCGACTTGACCGGTCATGAGGTAAATGCCCAACATGCTGGTGATGCCCAGCGACACCGCAATGTGAATGCCCGTGAACACCAGGACCAGCAGCACGCTGACCAGAATGATCATGTCGGTGGGATCAAACATCAATTTTCTCGCTCAGTGTTGCCTGGAGGACTGCACAGGCAACTCGCCCTTGAGGGCATGCTGGAAGTTTTGCAGGATCAGGATCAGGTAGCTCAGACAGGCCAGACTGCAACCGAGCACGATCACGAACTTGGCGGGCCAGACCGGCACGCGCAAAGCGCCTTCGCCCTCGTATTCACCCGAAGTCCAGGCATCTGCAGCACCATCGAGCATGCCGTAGCAGATCACGCCAAAGAAGAACAAGCCGGCGACCGCACCCCACACCGCCAGCCAGCTCTGAACCTTGGGCGAAAAGCGCACCACCAGCGTGTCCACATTGAGCATGCCCCCGGAGCGGATGGCGAATCCGCACTGGAGAAAGCAAATGATCACGATGGACAGCGAGATGATCTCGGGCGTGCCCTTGATCGGGCTGTTAAAAAGCACCCGCCCGCTGACATCGGCCACAACCAGAAAACACAGCATGAAGGCCAGGATGGCGGCCGCCACCATCAGGGCCTTGGTGACCCAGTCGTTGAATTTTGTCAGCATCGGGCTCTTGGCTTACTTGATCACGTAACGCACAGGCCACTTGTGGCCCAGCTTTTCAGCTTCTTCCAAAGTGATCTTCAGCACCTGCGAGCCCGGCAGGCCCTTGGCATCGAGGTCGGTCGCCATGGCTTGTGGCCAGTCCTTGAGCGAGTTGGCCCACTCCAAGCGCACAGCATCCGACACAGACTTGACGTTCACGCCCATAGTCTTGAGCTGGGCAATCTGCTTGGGGTAGTTTTCCTGATTGACAGAACCTGTCTTGGCCTCGAACTCTTTGGCCACCTCAATGATGATGGCTTGCACGTCTTTGGGCAAACGGGCCATGCGGGCCTTGTTGATGGTCAGGCCGTGCCAGGTGATGGCGCCAAAACCGACTTCGGTGTAGTTGTTGGCCACTTCATTGAGCTTGAGGTTGACCCAGGCTGACGGGAACATGATCCAGCCGTTGTACACGCCGGTCTGCATGGAGGTGTAAGCCTCGGGCAGCGAAGACTGCACCGGCACCACACCGGCGTACTCCAGCCATTTGAGGTTCAGGCCGGCACCGGCGATCTTGCGGCCCTTGAGGTCGCTGACCTTGTTCCAATCGAAAGTGGTGCCCAGGTTGTAGCCGTTGTCAGAGATCAGGGCGATCAGCTGCTGGTTGAACTTGTCCTCAAAGACTTTGGACAGCTGAGGCACCCTGTTGTAGACAGTGCGCGCCAGCTTGACGCTGGTCTCGGAGTTCATGGAACCAAACGGCAGCATCACCTGGAATGCATTGAGCGGCAGGTTGGAAGCTTCAAAGCAAAAGCAGTAACCGCCGATGTCGACCAGGCCGGACCTCACGCCTTCGAGCGTGTCGGACACCTTGACCATGGAGCCGCCGTAACCTTCAATAAACTCAAGCTTGTGCGAAGTGCGCTGCGCCACACGCTTGGTGACTTCAGGCACAAAAAAGTTCTGCATCAGGTTGACGTAGGTTTGGGCCGCCGGGTGACCCGAAGCAATGCGCAGCTTGATATCTTCCGCGCTGGCCGCAGTGGCCCCTAACAGGCCCAGCAAGCCAACCAGCAAAGTGGATTTGAAACGATTGATCATGAAAGTCTCCTCTGGTTATTAAAATTTCACCACCTAATTTATACACTGAGCAACAAGGCGTCCAATACCTATTTCAACCCAAGCCATATCAAGGTGATATCAAAATTCGGGTTTTCCCGAATCAGTTTGGCAGGATGATGCTCGAACCCGAGGTTTTGCCGCCTGCCAGATCGGCATGGGCTTGCGCCACGTCTTGCATCTTGTAGCGCTGGTTGATGCTGACTTTCAGGGCGCCGCGCTTGAACATGTCAAACACCGCGGCTGCTGAGTTGCGCAAGTCTTCGGTTGAGGCTGTGTAGGTCACCAGCGTGGGCCTCGTGAAATACAGCGAGCCCATTTTTTGTAATGTGCCGGCGGCCACAGGCGGCGGCGCGCCAGTGGTGGTGCCAAAAGAGACAAAATAACCGCGGGGCGCCAAGCTGTTCAGGGATGCCTCAAACGAGTCTTTGCCAACAGAGTCAAACACCACAGGCACGCCGGCGCCACCGGTGATTTCTTTAACGCGCGCAGCAATGTCTTCGGTGCGCCGGTCAATGCAGAACTCAAAGCCATTGGCCTTGGCCAAAGCCACTTTGTCTGCGCCGCCAGCCACGCCGATCATGCGTGCACCCAGGTGCTTTCCCCACTGCCCTGCGAGCAGCCCCACGCCGCCTGCGGCTGCGTGCATCAAAACAAATTGCCCGGCCTTGACCGGATAGCAGCGCTGCATCAGGTACTCCACCGTCATGCCTTTGAGCATGCTGGCGGCCAGTTGCTCGTCTGTCATGAAGTCGGGCGAATGAAGCAGGCGCTCAGCCGGGTAGTTGCGGTGGCTAGCGCAGGCACCCAGCACCGGGCCGCTGATATAGCAAACGCGGTCACCCACTTTGAAATCTGTCACGCCGGGCCCGACTTTTTCAACCACGCCGGCCGCTTCAGTGCCCAGCCCTGATGGCAAGTCGACCGGGTACATGCCTGAGCGGACATAAATGTCCTGAAAGTTAAAACCAATGGCGGTATGGCGAATAGTCACTTCGCCCTGCGCGGGTTCGGGCAAATCAAGTTGCTCTATGTTCAGAACTTCAGGGCCGCCGGCGGCGTGGAAACGGACTGCTTTAACTTTCAT
>CAXNEG010000056.1:0-9058 GCA_964201305.1 Polaromonas sp. | reverse complement strand
ATGGAGTGCGCCAGTGTGAATGCCGTGACCACTGCCAGGACGTCCATCACCGCCGGCCTGGCTTGCGTGACCGCGCGCCACTGCGTCAGATTCTGGCGTGAGGGCAGTAGCGGCGCCAGGACCAGCAAACTGAGCAGGAAAACAATGTGGTCGATGCCGATCCATATGTGCCACACGCCTTCGACCAGGTAGTGGCCGAATACTTTGATGGCGCTGCTGTCGGCCTTGGCGATTTGGGTCTCGGGCCGCTCGGGGCTGAGGATGGCGCTGCTTTGAAAGTCCGGCAAGTCCACCTTCACAATAGCGCGGTGCAAATTGTCCTGCGCAAAGATCAAGCTGTAACCAAGCTTGATGCGCGCTTGCGACACATCGACAAGGCCCGGGCAGTTGGCCGGCCATTCGGCGCTGAGGTAAGTGCCGTCTGCATGCACGCTGGCCTGCAGATCGAGCGGGCCCAGCGTGCAGGCATTGCACGATTCACTCAAGGCGATGCCCTGGCGCAGCCAGGCGTCAAGCTCGCTGCTGCGGGCCTGAGTTTCTCCCCAGGTGACGCGGCCGTCACGGTTGTTGTCAAGATCAAATATCAGGTCCAAATCGCGCAGGTTGATGTCGGCGCGCAGCATCAGTTGCTGGGCGGGCGCGCTCAGGGTCAGGTAGCTGTTGCTGCTCGAATGCGCCAGCGCGCTGCCCGTCATCAGGATTGCAGCCGCAGCCAGGGCCAGCTGCCGCAAAGTGTTTAGACAATGTGAGGGCATTATTTAGCCCCACCCGTCCAGCGCGGATGCGCTTTGAGTTGCCCGATCAGCAGCTTGAGTTGCGGTTCGGTGTAGGCGGTTTTTTCGGCCCAGCTGATAACCGGTTCGGCGACCCGGGGTTGATTAACTGCCAGCGCTGCCTGGGCGAACAGCACAGCGTCCGGAGGCTCTTTTTGCAGCTTCCAGTTGTCTACAGACAGTGCCAGTCCGGCGGCCGGATCTTTGCCGTAGCCTATGAGGTAAATCAGCCTGGGGCGCTCGATCAGCGATTCTTGTCGCAAGGCCTGCGACTGAAAGCGTGCGTCTAGAAGCGCCGCCAGTTTTGCTTGCTCGCCGTCTTGCAGCCCGCGGCTGGCCAGCAGGGCTTGCATGAGCAGCGCGTCGGTCGGCTCCGGGGTGCTGGCAATCAGTTTGGCCTGACGGTGTTGGCCTTGCTGGTTCAACAACTCTGCCAGTGACAGGCGCAGCAGATGCGACTGCGGGCTGGCTTTGAGCTGCTTGTCCCACACAGCGATGGCCCGCTGCGGCTGCCCGGCTACGCGCAAAGCTTCACCCAGGTGAAAGCCAAGCCAGTCCTGCGTTGAGGCGCTCTGCATGTCAGGTGCGCGCATCAGCGTTTGCAGCATCTCAACAGCCGCCGGCGCCTGGCCGGTGCGGTAAAGCACGATGGCGCGGTACACGCCGGCTTCTTGCGGGCCGAACAGGCGCGCCATTTCTTCGCAGTCCTGCCGGGCCGCCGCCATATCAGCTTGCAGCAAGTGCAAGGCAAAGCGCCAGGACCAGAACTCAGGGCGTGCCGGCTCTTTGGCAATGGCCGAGTTAATGTCCTTCAAGCCGCCCTCAAAATCATGAAAGCCTTGTTTGACCAGACCCCGCAGAAATAACCCTTCTGCGAGCAGGTCTGTCGCTTGCCACCAGGGCGTCAATGCTGCTTTGGCCGAGCCGAACCAGCGCAGGTCGCCTTCACTGAGTCCGGTCATGAAAACGGCTCTGGCGTAGGCTAAGGAGGCTCCGAGGTCCCTGGGTTGGGCACGCCACGCTTTGTCCAGCGTGCGCAGCGAGCCGTCCCGCGCACCTTGTGCATGTACCGAGGAGGGCAGAACGACAGCCTCCTCAGCGGGTCTGAAGCGCTCCTGGGCGACAGCCTGGCTGGCAAGGCTGACAGCCCCGGCGATGAATGACAAACCAGTGAAAACCCTGGTAAAAAATGTCGTTTCTTTGATACGTAAATTCATTTTAAAAATATAAACAGTCGTAGTTTCAGGTAATCTACGTCCGGGGTTTGAGTCAAGCGCTGATTCTCCACGTTTTTCAAACTTATTCAATTTCAAGGTGTTTTTATGAAATTCATGCTCACTGCCATCGTTTCAGCATTCATGCTGGTTTCTGCTCCATCGTTTGCTGGCAGCCATGCTGGCGGTAAAATGGACGACAAGAAAGTTGATTGCTCCAAGAAAGAAAACGAAAAGGACAAGGCTTGCGCCAAGAAAGACGAAAAGAAGAAGTAATCCTTCTTTGTCATTTCAAAAAATCCCCTTTCGAGGGGCTTTTTTTTGCCCGTTCAAATGCAGCCTGTGAATGCTTGCAGCACTGCAGCCCGTAGAATTAAGGCATGAAAATTCTCATTTGCAATGACGACGGCTACCAAGCCCCGGGCATCGTGGCCTTGTATGAAGCCCTCAAAACTGTTGCAGATGTGGAGGTTGTGGCCCCCGAAATCAACAACAGCGCCAAAAGTAATGCGCTGACCCTGCATTCCCCTCTTTACGTTCATACAGCGGCGAACGGTTTTCGTTTCGTCAACGGCACGCCGGCAGATTGTGTCCACATTGCGCTGACTGGCTTGCTCGGTTACCGGCCTGACCTGGTGGTTTCGGGTATCAACAACGGCGCCAACATGGGCGACGACACAATTTACTCCGGCACGGTGGGCGCGGCCATGGAGGGTTATCTCTTCGGCATCCCCGCTTTGGCTTTCTCGCAAACTGAAAAAGGTTGGGCGCACGTTGAGGTGGCAGCCCGTCGCGCCCGTGAACTGGTGCTGCAACTGGCGACTTCGCTGGAGGTGCTGCCTGAAGGGCGGAAGCCCACGCAAGCGCCCTGGCTGCTCAATGTGAATATTCCTAACCTGCCCGATGAACAGATCAAGGGCGTGAAAGTCGCCCGTCTGGGGCGCCGGCATGCCGCTGAACGCGTCATCACCCAAACCAGCCCGCGGGGCGAAACCATGTATTGGATAGGCAGTGCCGGCCCGGCCAAGGATGACGGTGAGGGTACCGATTTCCATGCGGCGCAGCTGGGCTACATGGCCATCACGCCGCTGCAAGTGGATCTGACGGACCATGAGCGCTTGCCTTACTGGACGCAGACCGCCGCCCGTCTGTCGCAAGCCAAGTCATGAGCGAAGGCCCTCGCGCCAAGCGCCCGGGCTTTCCGGTGAAGCTGGCAGCCAATTCGGGCGTTCCTTCTGCCAACAAGAGCATCCACTCTGCACGCTCTGGGCAGACCAACGCCGCGCAAGCCCGCAACGCCCAGGTGGGCTTGCAAAAACCGCTGCCCTCCGGTGTCGGACTGGACTCTCAAACCGTTCGCAGCCGCATGGTGGACAAACTGGCCAAGCAGGGCTTGCAAGACGCCGAGGTGCTGACGGCCATGGGGCTGGTGGAGCGGCACCGCTTTGTAGACACCGCGCTGGCCAATCAGGCTTATGAAGACACCAGCTTGCCGATCGGCCTGGGGCAAACCATCTCCAAGCCCAATGTGGTGGCGCGCATGCTAGAGTTATTGCGTGAAGGCCGCAGCGGTCGGCTGGGTCGCGTGCTGGAGATCGGCACCGGCTGCGGCTACCAGGCGGCTGTGCTCAGCCACCTGGCCGTTGAGGTCTACAGCATTGAGCGCTTGCGCGGCTTGCATGAAAAGGCGCGCGACAACCTGCGTTATTTCCGGCTGCCCAATGTGCACCTGCTGTTTGGCGACGGCATGGAGGGTTTTGCCAAGGGTGCGCCCTATGCCGCCATCATTGCTGCCGCCGGCGGCGAAGCCATCCCGCCGGCCTGGATTGAACAACTCGCCGTGGGTGGGCGCCTGGTGGCGCCTATGCAAACCGCCAACGGTCAGCAGGCCTTGGTGGTGATTGACAAGTCTGAGCAGGACGTGCGTCAGACCGTCTTGGAAGCCGTTCACTTTGTGCCCCTAAAATCAGGCACAGATTGACAGCCGCTTTTACCGTGCCCATGCGGGCCTTGAAGATTGAGGACACGAACCGATGAACCATCCCGCCCTTCAAAGCAAGCCCACTGCGCTGCGCGCCCTTTGGGTGCTGTCCCTGGCGCTGGTGCTTTGCTTGCTGGCAGCCTGCACATCGCGATCTTTGACCAGTGCGCCTGTTGAAAGCCGTGGCACGGCGCGTTCTTCTACCCCTGCTACCTCTTCTGCACCTGCCACAAGCGCTTCAGCCAGCAGAGTCGCGCCGCCTGTGCGCCCGATCGCGGCCTTGCCCGGTGCAGAAAATGAAGGCAAGCCGGGTTTTTACACCGTCAAACCCGGCGACACGCTGATTCGCATCGGTTTGGATTCAGGTCAAAACTGGCGTGACATCAACCGCTGGAACAACATCGACAACCCGAACCAGATTGAAGTCGGCCAGGTCTTGCGTGTATCCCCGCCAGCCGGTGATGTGGCGGTAACGCGACCGGTGGCCAACCCGCCGTCCACAGCGGTCTCCACGCCCCTGCCTGCCCAAGGCCAGGCCGCAGCCAAGCCTGCTGCGGCCAGCCCGGCGCCAAGCCCTGTCAATCAAGCCCAGGCCCCGGCCGCAGCAGGCGGTGAGGAAGAAATCGCCTGGTTGTGGCCCGCCCAAGGCACGCCTATTGCCGGCTTTGATGAAGTCAAAAACAAAGGCATCGACATTGCAGGCAATGCCGGCGAGCCCGTGCTGGCCTCAGCCGACGGCCGCGTGGTGTATGCGGGTGCCGGTCTGCGTGGTTACGGCAACTTGGTTATTCTTAAACACAACAACACCTACCTGACCGCTTACGCGCACAACCAAAATTTGCTGGTCAAAGAAGACCAGTCAGTGCGCAAGGGCCAGAAAATCGCTGAAATGGGCAACAGCGACGCAGACCGCGTGAAGTTGCATTTTGAGATCCGCCGCCAGGGCAAGCCGGTCGACCCAATCAAATACCTGCCGGCACGCTGAGTCGCTTTTGTTATCGCCCGCATCCAGGTGCAGCCCCGTGCACGCACCTGAGACAATCGGTGCATGACAGAAGAAAAAAAACCACTGGCTTGGACCCTGGCACCTGAATACCCGCCTGACTTTCTGGACGTAGAGTCCCTGGACATGGAGGCCCAGGGCATTGCACACCGGGCCGATGGCAAGGTGGTTTTCATCGAAGGTGCTTTGCCATTCGAGCGCGTCACCGCCAATGTATTTCGCAAGAAAACCAGTTTTGAAAAAGCCACGCTGAGCACACTCGAGCGTGAATCTGCGCAGCGCGTCAAACCCGGCTGCCCGCATTTCGGCATGCACGTGGGCGCCTGTGGCGGCTGCAAGATGCAGCACTTGCATATCAGCGCGCAGGTCGCCGTCAAACAGCGCGTGCTCGAAGACAACCTCTGGCACCTGGGCAAAGTGCGCTCTGAAAATATTCTGCGTGCCATTGAAGGGCCAGCCTGGAATTACCGCTTTCGTGCCCGCCTGTCGGTGCGCTATGTGCGTAAAAAAGGCATGGTACTGGTTGGTTTTCATGAGCGCAAAAGCACTTACGTTGCCGACATTCACAGCTGCCATGTGCTGCCGCAGCATGTCAGCGACATGCTGATGCCGCTGCGCGAACTCATTGGCGCCATGCAAGCGCGCGAGACCTTGCCGCAAATCGAGCTGGCCTGCGGCGACGCGCCCGGTGACGGCTCGCCGGCTGTGACAGCGATGGTGTTGCGCCACATGGAGCCCTTGAGCGATACGGATCTGGCGCGCCTGCGCAGCTTTGCGGCCGCGCGGCCGGGGCTGCAGTGGTGGCTGCAATCGAAAGGGCCGGAGACCGTCAAGCTGCTGGATCCCTTGCAAAAGGGCGGCGCGCAATTGGCCTATGGCTTGCCCGATTACGGTGTGAGCATGCCTTTCAAGCCAACCGACTTCACGCAGGTCAACCCTTTCATCAACCGGGTGCTGGTGGCGCGGGCCTTGCGCCTGCTGGCGGTGGCACCCCACGAACGCGTGATCGACTGGTTTTGCGGCTTGGGCAACTTCACATTGCCGCTGGCCACCGGCGCCCGCGAGGTGCTGGGCATCGAGGGCAGCGAGGTGCTGGTGGAACGATCGCAGGCCAACTACGCGACTAACCAGGCCAGGCGGCCAGCGGCTGGTCTGGCACCGCTGGCGTCCACGCTGTTTGTGGCGCGCAACCTGTTTGAAATGACCCCGGCCCTGCTGGTGCAAGACGGTCAGGCCGACAAATGGCTGGTGGACCCGCCGCGTGAAGGCGCGTTTGAGCTCTTCAAGTCGCTGGTGGCGCTGCATCAGCACGGGCCGGTGCGCGCGACTGTTTATGAAGATGGTGTGGACACGGGCGTGCACGCCATCCCGGCGGTGACGCCGCCGGCCGGCTGGTCTGCGCCCAAGCGCATTGTTTACGTCAGCTGCAACCCCGCCACACTGGCGCGCGACGCGGGTTTACTGGTCAATGAGGCCGGCTACCGCTGCGTCAGTGCTGGCGTGATCAATATGTTTCCGCACACGGCGCATGTGGAGTCGATGGCGGTCTTCGAGCGGCCTTGAGGCTTTTCGCTGGCGCATGAAAAAAGGGCCTTGCGGCCCTTTTTAAGTTTGGCGTGAGTCAGGCGTCAGTCACGCTCGCCGCCAAAGATGCCCAGCAAAGACAGCAGGCTTTGGAACACATTGAACAAGCTCAGGTACAGGCCCAGCGTAGCGGAGATGTAGTTGGTCTCGCCGCCGTCAATGATGCGCTTGAGGTCATACAAAATGAAGGCGCTGAAGATGCCGATGGCCAGCATGCTGATGACGATCATGCCGGTAGACGAGGCCACAAAGGCGTTGATGATGGCGCCGACCATCAGCAGCACAGCGCCCACGGTGAGCCACTTGCCCATGCCCGACAGGTCGCGCTTGATGACGGTGGCCAGGCTGGCCATAGCGAAGAACACGCCAGCGGTGCCGCCGAAGGCTGTCATGATCAGGTCAGAGCCGTTTTTGAAGCCCAGCACCATGGCGATCATGCGTGAGAGCATCAGGCCCATGAAGAAGGTGAAGGCCAGCAACACGGGTACGCCGGCTGCCGAGTTTTTGGTTTTTTCGATGGCGTAGATGAAGCCGAAGGCTCCCACCAAAAACACCACCAGGCCAACCATGCCCGACAGCGCTGCGGTGATGCCGGTTGCCACACCGACCCAGGCGCCCAGCACAGTGGGCAGCAGGCTCAGGGCCAGCAGCAAATAGGTGTTGCGCAGTACTTTGTTGCGTTCGGCCAAATTGATGGATTGGCCGTGGTCCAGGGTTTGTACGTTGTCGTTCATAAAAATCCTCCGCGTTCGTTAGCACAAAGTCTGCAATGTGCAGACCCCCGCATTCTATGGACTTCCCGCCGGAAGACGCAAATTTTCTGAACTGGCCACCTATTTTTAATAAGGTTTTGGGCTGAAAACCGCATTTTCTGCGGTTTGCCTTGCACTGGACAGACTTGCGTATGCTTGGCGGTTTCAGCTTTCGATGGAAATTGCCATGCAAACCAAGCCAATCCTAGAGTTCAGCGATGTCAAAAAAATAGCGGCAGCCGCTGAGGCTGAAGCGCTTCAAAACAACTGGGCCGTGAGCATTGCCATCGTGGATGATGGCGGGCATTTGCTGCACTTGTCCCGGCTCGACGGGGCTTCGCCACTGACTTCGCACATGGCGCCCGCCAAAGCCAATACGGCGGCCATGGGAAGGCGTGACACCCGGATATACGAAGAACTCATCAACGGTGGACGAACTTCTTTTTTAAGTGCCCCGTATGTTGAGGGCCTGCTCGAAGGCGCCGTACCGATCATGAAAGACGGCTTTTGTTTGGGCGCCGTCGGTGTGAGCGGCGTCAAATCAGCCGAGGACGCGCAGATTGCGCGAGCCGGCATCGCAGCCCTTTAGTACACCAGCCGTTCCGGCCGCACTTCCTGCAAGATGGTGGTGGCAATTTCTTCGATGGACTTGGTGGTGGTCGACAGCCAGCGGATGCCTTCGCGCCGCATCATCGCCTCGGCCTCATGAATCTCGTGGTTGCAGTTGGGCAAGCTGGCATACGCTGAATTGGGCCGGCGCTCGTTGCGGATCTGGCTCAGGCGCTGCGGGTCGATGGTCAGACCGAAGATTTTTTTGCGGTGGGGCACCAGCGCTGGCGGTAGTTGCCGGCGATCAAAGTCCTCGGGAATCAAGGGGTAGTTGGAGGCCTTCAGACCATATTGCATGGCCAAGTAGAGCGAGGTGGGCGTTTTGCCGCTGCGACTGACGCCGACCAGAATCACGTCGGAGCCGGCCAGGTCGCGGTTGCTCTGGCCGTCATCATGCGCCAGGGAAAAGTTGATGGCCTCGATCCGGTTATCGTATTCCTTGCTCTTGGACGCGTCAGAAAAGCGACCCACCCGGTGGTTGGATTTGATGCCCAACTCGCTTTCAAGCGGCGCGACAAATATGCCGAACATGTCCAGCAGCATGCCGTTGCACTGGGCTTTGATCACGGCCAGCACTTCCATATTGACCAGCGTTGTGAAGACGATGGGGCGCTTGCCTTCGACCTCGGCCGTGTGGTTGATCTGGCGCACCGCCTGGTGCGCTTTGTCCACGCTGTCAATAAACGGCAGCCTGACATGGCGGGGCTTGATCTCAAACTGGGCCAGGATGGCGTTGCCAAAGGTCTCCGCGGTGATACCGGTGCCGTCAGAGATGAAAAATACGGTGCGATGGGGCATGCTGGGCAGTCTGTGCGCTTGCGGCCGGGAGCCATTCACCCGACCTCTACAATGCACGCAATTATCCAGTTTCTGACGCCATGCACCGCAACAACCCCCTCAAACCACAACAAGGTTGGCTGCCGCTCATGGTGAATTGCCCGGTTTTAAAACCTCCCGGAGTATTTCTATGTCTAAGCTGTTTGAGGCGACCGCCCTGGTCGTGCCATTTGAAAACCTGAGGATGACAGACGTCGAGTCTGTAGGCGGCAAGAATGCCAGCCTCGGCGAGATGATTTCACAACTGCCCACCGGCCCCCAGGGGGTACGCGTGCCCACCGGCTTTGCCACCACGGCGCACGCTT